>CAZRDD010000031.1:9845-19032 GCA_964598675.1 uncultured Parafilimonas sp. | reverse complement strand
CGGCTTTGTAGACACGTTGCGTAAAAAGGATATTGAAGTGATTGTTGTAGAGGATACACCTTTGCCGGTAAAGCCGGATGCTGTTTTTCCCAATAATTGGTTTTGCACCCTGCAGGATGGTACGGTGGCGGTTTTCCCCATGTACGCGCCCAACCGGCGTATTGAGAAGCGGGATGATATG
Organism: uncultured Parafilimonas sp.; assembly: GCA_964598675.1. Classification (GTDB taxonomy): domain Bacteria; phylum Bacteroidota; class Bacteroidia; order Chitinophagales; family Chitinophagaceae; genus JABDFW01. The sequence continues at coordinate 18,851 of CAZRDD010000031.1, read as the reverse complement.
ATAAAAACGCTTACAGAAGTGTATAAAACCCGCGATGTGGAAGACTGGAGCGAGTATGAAGCCGAGGGCCTTTTTCTGGAAGGTACGGGCAGTATGATTATTGACCACCCTAACAAGCTTATATATGCCTGCCTTTCGCCACGTACCAATAAAAACGTGCTGGAGCGTTTTGCGCAGGCGCATGGTTATAAGGCCGTAACATTTTACTCGCGCGATGAGAATGGGGTAGAAGTGTACCATACCAATGTTATTATGCACATAGGCGAAACCTACGCGGTAATTTGCCTTGATTCCATAAAAGAGGAAGCTGAGCGCATCGCCTTATCGCAAAGGCTTATTGTTACCGGGCACGAGGTAATACCCATAACACTGGCACAGGTGCATGCCTATGCAGGCAACATGTTACAGGTACAGAATAAAAAAGGCAAAAAATTTACAATTTTAAGCCAGCAATCGTTTAATGTACTTACGGAGGAGCAAAAGGATATTTTAAATATTCATTCAACGTTACTGCCAATTGATATAACCACTATCGAAACCATTGGCGGCGGCAGCGTACGTTGTATGATGGCCGAAATATTTCTGGAGAAGAAATAACCGGCTGTTTACAGCATTGTTGCATCAGCAGCGTATAAACAAAAACACTCAATAACCGTAATGCATCACATAATTGGTTATTGAGTGTTTTTTGCTTTCATCCAGCTTCCTGGCCTATTCCTTCACCCTTATTGGCGTATCCTTGCCACTTACAATTGTGCCGGAGCTAATGGCTATTGATTTTATTATTTCCGCCATATTCACCAGGTCAAGCGTGCTTATTTCATCACTTGGTTTGTGGTAATTGGGCTCGCTATCCATTTTAGATGTTGAGATAGTGTGTGCAGGTACACCCAGTTTTGCCAGCGTGGCATTGTCTGAGCGGTAAAACAGGTTTTGCTCGGTATATGGGTCAGGATAAAATGTAAAAGCGCTGCCCTTAAGATTTGCCTGTAATATTTTACCCATATCCGTTTTTTCAAACCCGGTAATATATGCAGAGTTTTTACCCCATTTGCTTTCTGTGCCAATCATCTCAATATTAAACATTGCTTTTACTTTTTCAGGGTCAAGGTGCTTGCCAAAATAAGCGGAACCATATTCGCCTATTTCCTCGGCAGTAAACGCGGCAAATATTATTGAGCGTGCATTGTTATGCAAAGTGGCAAAATATTTGGCAAGTAATATTACGGCAGTGGTACCTGCGGCATCATCATTTGCGCCATTGTAAATGGAGTCTCCGTTAACGGGTTGGCCAATACCAAGATGGTCGTAATGCCCGCTAAATATCACATATTCATTTGGTTTAGTTTTGCCGGGCAATACGCCTGCAATATTGGCAAGGGGCAGCTTTGTAAACTTCTGGCTGGCCTTAACCGAAAATTGCGTTGGGGTACCATTACTTACTATAAAAATAATGGTTGGCGAAGATTGAAGTATTTGCCTGGTAAAATATGCAAGCCGCTTAAAGTTTTTTTGAAAAGAAGAATCTACAAACACTACGGTGTTTTTATTAGATTCTATCGCGCCAATTACAGCATTAAAAAAGTTATCTTTTGCACTAACAGTTACAACTTTAAACGATGATTTCTCGTTAACGGATAGTTCTTCTGTTGGCGAAATGATTACAACATTTTCGCCAGCTACTGTTTGGTTGTTTACTGTAGCCGCAAGGCTTTTTAATTCCGGTTTCAACATGTTAAACTTCTGCCGGTAGTTTTTAGCGCCATTTAGTGGCTTCAGGCCCGCCTTCTTAAACTCCGCACTAATAAATGCGGCTGCTTTTTCAATATTTGGGGTAAATACTTTGCGGCCCTGCAGGCTGTCGCCGGCCAGTACGGTTTCTATGCGTTTAACTGAGGCACTGTTAATTACTTTATTTATAACCTGTGCGTTGCCTATTGCTGTGGCAAACAGTGGTAAAAACAAAATGTACTTCTTCATTGTATAACGTATGCTTTTGGAAATTTTTTAATGCTGCCGCAAATAAAACAATATTATTGGTTGGGCAAGGTGTAAATGCGTTTAACGGTTAATGCATTACATGGTTTGTGGTAAATGTTTGATAAGTGCTGTAATAGCTCTTGCAAAAACCTGTTCGCCATATCAGCCTGTTGTCATAGTTTTAACAATACAAATGCCGATGCTTATGCGTAAATTTTTGCTTTTTGCCTTTTTGTTTATAACGTGTGCTGCCCACAGCCAGCAGCTTACGGTGGAGAAAATTATGCAGGATACCAAATGGATTGGTTCATCCCCATCGGGCATTTTTTGGTCGCCCAATAGTAAGTCGGTGTTATTCAAATGGAACCCTGATAAAAAGATAGCAGATTCAGTTTACGGTTATACCCTTAACACGCAACAACCAGTGCAATGGGGCTACAACGATTGGCAGGCAGCACAAGCCGCCAATGGAGGTGTTTACAACAAAGCGAAGACACAATTGGTGTACGAGTGGAAAGGGGATATTTATTGCATTGATATCGCTGCAAACACCACCCGCCAGTTAACGCATACCGATGATTGGGAGAGCAACCCTGTATTTGCCCACAATGATGAGTGGGTGGTTTACCAAAATGGCAGTAATCTCTTTGCCTGGGATGTTAAGGCAGGGGCCACCACACAGCTTACAAAACTGGTAAATGGTTCTGCGCCATCGCCAAAACAGTTATCGGAGGAGGAGCAGTGGCTGGCAGCCCAGCAGCAGCAAACCTCTGATATTATGAAACAGCGTAAGGATAAGGCAGATGCCCGCCGGGCTTTTTTGCAAGTGGCAAAAGGTGCCGATACGTTGCATGTTATTTATACCGATGGTAAATCCGTTGAAGGGCTGCAAATAAACCCCGGTGGCCGTTTTATAACATGGCGGTTGTACGATGAAGCAAAAAATGCCAAAACAACCTTAGTGCCCAATTATGTTACACAAAGCGGCTATACTGCGGATATACCGGGGCGTACCAAGGTAGGTATTTTTGAAGGTAGTTACACTTTTTACCTCTACGATAAGCAGCGCGATACGGTGATAAAGATTAACACGGACAGCCTGCCCGGTATTACCGATGCCCCTTTATACCAGAAAGACTATGCGGCTAAGTATGCAAATAAAAAAGCTACGCCGAAACCGGTGGTGGTTTACGGCCCGTTTTGGAATGATGAAGGCACCCTGGCAATCGTTGATGTTAGGTCGGGGGATTTTAAAGACCGCTGGATAGCGCAGTTGGATGTTTTAACAGGTCGCCTGGTTACCATTGACCACCAGCATGATGAGGCCTGGATAGGTGGCCCCGGTATTGGTTGGGAAAGCAGCAGCAGCCTTGGGTGGATAAACAATAGTACCTGCTGGTTTCACAGCGAGGCAACGGGTTACAGCCACCTGTACAGCTTTAACGCAAATACCCAGGTTAAAACGGCAGTAACAACTGGCAAATACGAAGTGCAGTGGGTGCAGTTGAGCAGCGATAAAAACTATTTTTATATTGTAACCAACGAGGAACACCCCGGCAAACAGCAATTATGCCGTATAAATGCCGATGGCAGCGGCAAACAACAGCTTACAGCTATGACGGGTGGTTACGAGGTAAGTATCTCCCCCGATGAAAAATACATAGCCTACCGTTACAGTTACCAAAACAAGCCTTGGGAGTTGTATGTGCAGGAGAATAAACCGGGCAGCAAACCGTTACAGGTTACTAAAAAAGCCATAAGCCCTGAGTGGGCTGCCTACCCGTGGAGAGACACAAAAATATTCACTTTTACAGCAAGGGATGGTGCGCCGGTGTACGCCCGTATATATGAGCCTGCAAAAGGCAAGAAAAATAATGCTGCCGTAATTTTTGTACACGGCGCCGGTTACCTGCAAAATGTTGATTACGCCTGGAGTTATTACCAGCATGAGTTTATGTTTAACAACCTGTTGGCCGATAAAGGGTACACTGTGCTGGATATTGACTACCGTGCAAGTGCTGGCTACGGGCGCGACTGGCGTACAGGTATTTACCGCTACATGGGTGGTAAAGACCTTGATGACGAAGTGGATGCAGCCCATTTTTTGGTGAAGCAGTATGGTATTGATGCTGGCCGTATTGGTATGTACGGTGGCAGTTATGGCGGGTTTATGACGCTGATGGCGCTTTTTACGCAACCTGGTGTGTTTAAAGCCGGGGCAGCCCTGCGCCCGGTTACTGATTGGGCTGCTTACAACGATGGTTATACAGGGGCTATTTTAAACAGGCCTTTTGAAGACAGCATTGCCTATGCCCGTTCATCGCCCATTAATTTTGCATCGGGCCTTAAAGACCATTTGCTTATTTGCCACGGTATGGTGGATGAGAATGTTCATTTTCAGGATGCCGTGAGGCTGGCCCAAAGGTTAATTGAGCTGCATAAGGAAAACTGGGAACTGGCTGTTTACCCGGTGGAAGACCACGGTTTTGTTGAAGCCAGCAGTTGGGCAGATGAGTACAAAAGAATATTGAAACTGTTTGATGATAATTTGCTGAAATAGGGCATTATGCTTTGGCTAAGCTTAATGACCTATCTAAAATTGGGTGCATTGTAACCAGGCCAGGGTGACTTAGCGAACAGTTAAGGGTTCCCTTAGGGTTATACTTTATATCGCCTTTCCAGCAAATTCAACAGCAGGCGTTAAATATATAAGCCATGAATAAATTATTGCTTTTTATTCTGTTGCCCATGCAATTGCTTGCGCAAAAGGGTACAGATACAGCAAGCCTGTGCCAGGGCGCGTATTTTACACCGGCAAAAGCGGTTGAAGTACACCGTGCATTTGCAAAAACCTACCACAATAAAGCGGGTTGGCACAAGCGGGCAGCCTTAATACGAAAGGGTATTGTTGAAGGGGCTGAACTTACCTACATGCCAGCAAAAACGGCGCTGCATGTTATGGTTACAGGCACCCTAAAAACCGAAAATTATACTGTTGAAAATATTGCCATTGAAACACTGCCTGGGTATTATCTTACCGGCAACTTATATATACCGGCAGATACGGTAAAAAAAACTGCGGCTATCCTTTCCCCGCACGGGCATTTTTATAAACCGGATGGCCGTTTTCAGCCAGATGAACAAAAGTTGTGCGCCACGCTCGCGCGTATGGGTGCCACGGTATTCGCTTACGATATGGTGGGCTTTGGCAGCAGTAAACAGTGCGGCCATGAAATACCCAAAGCCCTAAAGCTGCAAACCTGGAACAGTATACGCGCGCTTGACTTCATATTATCTCTGCCGTGGGTTGACGCTCAACGTACAGGTATAACAGGTGCTTCAGGGGGAGGAACGCAGACCCTATTGCTTACTGCATTGGACAGCAGGATAAAGGTATCTGCACCGGTGGTAATGGTTTCGGCCTATTTTTTTGGCGGCTGTGTTTGTGAAAGCGGCATGCCTATACACAAACGCCCAGACAGCCAAACCAGCAACGTGGAAATAGCAGCTTTAGCGGCACCGAGGCCGTTATTGCTGGTATCCGACGGTGATGACTGGACCAAAAATGTGCCTGTAGTGGAATATCCTTACATAAAAAATATTTACGGTTATTATGGCCATGCGAACGAGGTACAGAACGTACACCTGCCAGATGAAAAGCATGATTATGGCCCCGGCAAAAGAAAGGCGGTATATGCCTTTATGGCAAAATACCTTAACCTAAACATTGCAGGCGTTAGCAATAATGGGCTGGTTGACGAAACGGCCAGCGCGGTATTTAGGCCTGAAGCACTGGCTGTTTGGAACACTTTACACCCCTTGCCAGGTAATGCGGTGCAGGGCGATGAAGCAGTGGGAAAGCTGTTGCAATGGTAGCTATTCTGCCCGGCAGATAGTGATTAACCATGGAGAAGTGTTGTGCTGCTTACGTTGGAACTTTTAAAACAAAGCCCCATAGTTTTATCTATGGGGCTTTGTTTTAAAAGTATATCATGCTGCTATATTAATCAGGTACCAATGTTTTAAAGCTAATTTTTCAAATATTTATCAAACCACTGCAGGTGTCTTTCAAACCGGTCTTTTATATAACTGGGTATAGAAAGCCCGTGGTTTTGGTTGGGGTAAATTACCAGCTCTGTAGGTATGCCTAAACTTTTTAACGCCTGGTACATTTGCTCCGCACCAACGGAAGGAACATTAAAGTCTTTTTGCGAGGCCATAAAAAGCGTAGGCGTTTTTATTTTATCTGCATGAAAGAACGGGTAGGAAAGTTTTATCCATTTGTCGGCATTTTTCCAGGGTACGCCAAGCTCCATTTCGTATTGCGATACGTACTGGTCAACGCCATACATGCTAAGCTGAAGGCCACTGCCTGCACCGCTTACCGCTGCTTTAAAACGCTGGTCGGTAGCAATGGTATAATCAGTTGATATGCCTCCGTAGCTCCATCCCGCAATGCCCATATGTGCTTCATCAGCAATGCCTTGTTTTATTAAGTAATCGGCCACGCCTATAATATCTACTTCCTCTTTATTGCCCCAGTCAGCATAAATAGCGCGTATATAATCTACGCCACGGCCGCTGCTGCCACGGTAATTAACCTGTGCCACTGCGTAACCGGCACTGGCATAAATTTGGCAGGTAAGGTCAAAGCCGTAGGAGTCCTGGGCAACCGGGCCGCCATGAATAAACAATACCAGCGGCAATTTTTTACCAGCGGGGGCATTGGGTGGCAGGTACAACAGGCCCGAAACAACATTACCATCTTTAACGGTGGCTTTAAAACCCGATACGGTTGCCAGTTGCAGCGGCGCAAGGAAGGAGTCCTGCACATAGGTAAGCCGCTTTACCACGCCATTTTCAACAGTGTACAGTTCAACGGGCAGTTGCGGTGTGCTCATGGCGGTTACCCATGCATCAGCAGCTTTATTGTATTCCAGTTGGGAGTATTCAATATCGCCTTCTGTAACTTTTTTAACCTTGCCAGTGGTAATATCAAACATTACAATATGCTGTTGCCTGTCATCTTCCAGCAAAGCGCCTATTGTTTTGCCATCTTTCGCCCATCTTGCATCCGATACGCCCCTGTCCAACGCTTTGGACAATAATTTTGGCTCACCCCCTGCAGCTGGTATTACTGCCAAAATGGGTTGGCCATACATGGTGTAAGCTTCGTTGCTGCTGCTTTGCAGGTAAGCAATATACTTACCATCGGGGCTCCATAGCGGGCTTCCGTCAGCACCAGCCCAGGTGGTTAGCTTTTTTGCCACAGCACCTGGTTTGGCATCCATTACAAAAATATCTGTGTTGTCGTTTTTGTCGGGGTTGTCAGTGCGGTTGCTTACAAATGCAATCTGGCTGCCGTCAGGCGAAAAACTTGGCGAGGTTTCGTTGTAAATGCCCCTGGTAAGGGTATCCGTTTTTTTACTTGCAATATCAAACAGGTATAAATGGGTGGCCGTGCTGTCTAAATAACCAATATAGTCCTGTTTAAAATGGTATCTGTCCATTACATAAGGCTTGCGTATTTTGGTTTTAGCAGTATCGGCAAAATCCTGGTCTTTCACCGCAAGCAGTATTTTACTGCCATCGGGGCTCCAGGTATAATCATCAATATCACCTTTAATATGGGTTAGCTTTTTAGCTTCGCCACCGCGCCTGTCAAGCAGGTATATTTCGCTGTTGTCGTCTTCCTTATCATCGCCTGTGCGCGGCAGGCCCGATAAAAATGAAATATATTTTCCATCTGGGCTAAATTTGGGTGAGGAAGCATCGCCAGAGGTAATCTGAACATCCTGCTTACCATCCCAGCTTTTCGTCCATATTTCCGAATGGCGTTTATCCTTTACGCTGTCAACAGAAGTTAATACATACAGCACCCACTGGCCATCGGACGATGTTTCGATGTTGCTGATGTTTTTAACCCTGTATGCATCGGCGGGTGAAACCGGCCGTTTAATTTGGGCAGATACTTGCAGCAGCAACAATATTGCCGTTGCCAGGCACGCTATTTTTCTCATGTTAACAAGTTATTGATTTGCTAAAATAACACCTGAAGGCCGGGTTGCCAAGAGTATTTGCTGAGCGGTAATCTCAAAAAACAATGTTCATCTGCAATGAGTTATACTGTTTAAGCGATTACCGGGATAAGGGTAAAACTGTTTATCAAAATGGCGGATTGCTTGTGCTGCTATGGTTTTTTACCTGGCATATTTTTAAAACTATTTTCTGCATCAAGCACCAGTACCCAGTCGTTACCAACGCCTGTGGTTGGTGGCGTAACCGTTAAACTGCTGCTGTTGGTATACTCAACCGGCTTTTGGGTCAGGCCGGTTTTAGGGTTAAACCACCATGCTTTAAGCTTTGCCGTTTGTATAAATGCGGTGCCCACGGTTATTTTTTTGCCTACCGGCAAATACACCATGGCGTAACTGCCATCTGTTGCGCGGAAAGCCTCTATATGTTCCCCTTTTAAACCTTGCCCTTCCTCTATAATGGTTGGATCTGGCTGGCGGTTAAGCAGAGGCCTGCTCTCCATCAGCCATCGTAAATAACCCACCTGGTAAGCACCGGGCCGGTTGATGGCCTGCTGCCAGGTTGAAATAAGGGGGTGGTTGACGGCTTCCTCCCGTGATGATAAAAACTGCCATACCGAATGATGCCCGTAAGTAACACCGCAGGCCCCGGCAAAAACGGACCGGTAGGTTTGTTTGCGTACATCGTAATCGTTGTAGTAGCCATTGGCGGGGTTCCAGGTGGGCCATGGGTTTACAGGGTGGTCTTCGTAATTGGGTTCCCCGTCAAGGGTAGGCTTGGCAGGTATCATATTTCTGTCGCGGGTTACCATATCCCACACAGTAACGTCGTGGCCACCGCCATGGCCGCTTTGCATCATATTTATATCCAGCCAGGGCTCGCCAGGTAAAAATTGCGAGGTTGAGTTTGGCCCGCCCCAGGGATGATACGTAAAAATAGCGTTGCCCTCTGTGCCTTCCTGTATGCCTTTTACCATGGCGCGCCATATTG
>CAZRDD010000031.1:0-9835 GCA_964598675.1 uncultured Parafilimonas sp. | reverse complement strand
GGCCGCCAATCGTTACTATCCCTCAGGGCTGGTCTGTCGCCGCCCATTATCCAGATAATGTTTGGGTAGTCTTTGTATCTTTTTCCTAAAAAAAGGCCGTAAGTATATGCGTTGTTTTCGTTAAACACCACGGGTCCTGCACCCCACAGTTTGGTAACCTTGTCACCCCAGGTAGGCAGCAGCCCTATAAACATATTTTTGTGTAAAGCCATGTTTATCACACTGTCAACCCTTTTAAAGTAAACCACATTTGGCTTGGTGGGGTCTGTATTCAGCAAGGGTACATCGCCATACCTGTCGGGTTTGGTCAGGCCCTCAAACTCCGCCAGTAGTACGGACTGAATAACGTTAAAGCCCTTTTGCCTGCGGTTCTCAAGGTAAGCCTCAGTTTCGGGCAGGGTAAGCCGGTGAAAAAGCTCCCAGCCGGTATCGCCCAGCCAAAAAAACGGTGTGCCATCTTCATAGGCAAGGTAATGGCCGCCCGCACTTACCTTCAGCCGCCCGTGCTGCCATTGCTTTTGGGCGTATATATCAGAAAATAGCAACGTGAGAAGAGCAAGTGTAAAAAACTTTTTCATGCAGCAGCAATTTTAGTGGGAAGATATAAAGGATTTGTGCAAAATAAAAACCGGTGTGTAAGGGCGGGCAAGCCTATGGCTATTGAAACAACTGCCACCGGTAACGGATAGTTAAATAAACCGGTACGGGTTAATGTTGCCGGTGGTATTTGTATCTTTGTAGCCTAAACAAGCTGAAATAAACATGCGAAACCCCGGCGGATGGAGATTAAGGGCCTTAGGATATTCTTTTTTAGTGGCTGCATTGGCAGTAAATTGTAACAATACCGGTTCGGCGGGCAATAAAACAGCCGCTGCAGACAGCAGTAATACAGCAGAAGCAATGGCGGTTGCCCCGGCAGATACAGTGGCACCTGCGCCGGTTGCCAACCCGGCCATACAGCCAATAGCAATAGACAGCAACAAACGGTATATTTTTATAACCTGGGACGATGGCCCACAACCACCCGGCACCAGCAATTGTTTTAACACGTTTAAGAGCCTTGGCCTGAAAGCTACTTTTTTTATGGTGGCCGACCATGCTGACAGTAAGGAAAGGCATGCATTGGTAGACAGCATACGCAACAGTTACCCGCAGTACCTGCTGGCCAACCATAGCAAAAGCCATGCATTTGGCGACCATTACCAATACTTTTACCACCACCCGCAAGAAGCTGCACCTGATTTTTTTGCCGCACAGCAAAAGCTTAACATCAGGTTTAAAATAGCAAGGCTGCCCGGCAACAGTGCGTGGGTTAGGCAAGGCGAAGTAAAAGCCAGCCCGCTGGTGAAGCCTGTATGCCTGCTGCTTGATTCAGCTGGCTACAACGTTATAGGCTGGGACGAAGAGTGGGGTTTTAAAACACACGACGGCTACAGTTTTCCGGTACAGAGCGCTGAAACAATGGCCAGGATGATTGACAATGACTTTACACAGCACCGCACCCACACCCGTAACTGCCTGGTTTGGCTGGCACACGACAGGATGTTTGGGCGCAAAAACTACGAAGACTCCTTGTACAAATGCCTGAGTATACTTAAAAAAGACCCGCGTTATGTTTTTGAAACCATTGACCACTACCCGGGCATTAAACAAAACAATTAACTTATTTTAAAATAAATAAAGCCGTATTTTTATCAATAAAATTAAAATTTTCTTTTATGGCACTTTTTCAATCAGGTAACCCAACTCTATCAGAAAAGATATTTGATAAGAGCCGGTTTATTGAGGGCAAGATGCAGGGCGTAATGACTGTACGTGGTACAATTAACAAGTTTGGCTTTTTAATGCTGATGGTTATTGCAGGTGCAGCATATACGTGGCATTTGTACGATGCGGCCGTTTTTGGTTTAGATGGCAGCAGCGTAATGACTTTTTTATACATTGGCCTTTTTGGTGGTATGATAACCGGGCTGGCAGTTAGTTTTAAACCTACCTGGGCACCTTACCTGGCCCCGGCGTATGGCCTGCTGGAAGGTTTTTTTCTCGGCGCTATATCTGCTATTTTTAATAGTGCGTTCAGCCAAAAATATCCAGGTTTAATTATGCAGGCGGTAGGCTTAACCTTTGCGGTGGCCATCTCCATGTTCCTGCTATACAACTTCAGGATTATTAAAGCCACAGAAAAATTCAAGGCAGTCATCATCTCTGCCACCATGGGTATTGCACTGTTTTACCTTATAACCATGATTGTAAGGTTGTTTGGTGTTAACATTGGCTTTATGTACGACTCCAGCCTGCTGGGTATTGGCATATCGCTGTTTGTAGTAGCAATAGCTGCTTTAAACCTCATCCTGGATTTTGACAGGATTGAGCAAGGTGCTGATATGGGCGCTCCTAAATTTATGGAATGGTATGGCGCATTTGGCTTACTGGTAACCATTGTTTGGTTGTACATTGAAATACTAAAACTGTTAAGCCGTTTCGCCCGCAGGAACTAAAATATTGTATGATGTTCATGTAAGCCTCCTGCAAATGGAGGCTTTTTGTTTTAGCTGAGTATTTTCACTTAATACTGCCAATTTTTTGGGAGCAAAAAAATAGTAATTTCAAACTGAAAAAAGGTATATGGAAACAAATGTTATTAAAGAAAAGCTGCACCAGTTTGTTGACAATGGCGATGATAAGCTGCTTAATATGTTGTACGCGGTGGCAAACGAATATTCAAAGGAAGAAGAATTTGTATTTACTTCTGCGGATATTGAGGAGTTTGAAAAAAGAAGGAACAGCAGGTTAAAAGGGGAAAGTGCCACTTTTAGCTGGCAGGAGGCTAAAAAAAGAATCACCGCTAAATAGGCAAGCATGACGTATGTGCTGAAAGTACAAAATGAAGCTGTTCTTGACATTCAGGAAGCGTATGAGTGGTATGAGAAAAAGCGGGCAGGGCTGGGAGATGATTTTATTGCAGAGATTGAATACTGCCTTGAAAAAATAACGGCCAATCCGCAGTATTATAGTTTTGCGGGTAGTAGTGAGAAGTTCCGCCGGGAAAAAACAGGCGATTTCCTTACATGATTGTTTATGAAATTGAAGCTGATTTTGTAATATTAGTTGCCGCACGAAACACCTGGATGAAGCCTTAGTTTTAACAAAAATGGAGGGAAGCTTTACACTAAATGCAAGTCCTCCCCCCATACTGGTGTTACACCCCTCCCCCTAATTCGTTCTTGTCATAATCCTTCGGCCTTTGGCATCGGCAGGCCCCATCAGTTCATCCATTTTTTTAGCAAATTCTGCCTGTGTAAGCAATTTGCCATCTGTAGGTGTTTTTAGTTCTTTCGCATCTGCGCTGGTTTGTATTTCAGTGGCCTTAAAAACAATAAAGGCGTTATCAACATCCAGCATTAGTATTGCACCCGGTAAGCCGCTGAATTTATCTGGTCCGGCGGCAACGGGTATATCCTCTGCGTACCACGCAATCGCGTTAAGGCCCTTTTCCGTAACGAGGGTAGCCTTTTTGCATACATGGTTTAAAATGGTTTGTGTTTCATCTGTAAGTTTCCAGGGCAATTGTTTAATGGTATCTGTAATAATAAACTTTTTGTCCTCCAGTACAGTTTGCTCTAATTGTTTGCTGCTGCTTAAATTTTTGTAAAGCACTCCATCTTCGCCGGAACCACTAATCTTAATCACAATATGGTTTCCTCCACCACCATCAAACGGGTCTGGCGCTTCGTCTTTGGGTATTGCTTTGTAAACAGTAATACTGTCTTTAAACACCAACTGGTAGTTACCGGTTTGAAATTGAGGTATCATGGCTTTCATCTGCTCATCTTCCATGTGCTTGTGCAGGTCGGCCTTGCGTTCATAAATAATGGTGCCTTGCTTTATTTGCGCCTTGCCGGTAATGCAGGCGAGTATGGCTATACCTGTTAAAAATTGCCTCATAATTTGTGTTGTTTAATACTCCAAAGCTATTGGCGGCGGCCGTTAATAAAACTTTCAATAAGGTTAATTAAGGTTAATGTTAATGCCGGGGCATGTACCCTTTATCTATTTTTGGGGTGTACTATTACTGGCAGGCAAAGTCCAAAGCAATTTTTGCGCCGTAGTAAAAAATAACCGTATGGCCAGGCTCCGTTTATCAAGGTTGTTAATGATAACCACTATTGTATTGGTGGCTGCCTTTCAGTATTACTGGATAAGTAAACTGTACATTGAAGAGCGTGACGGGCTTAAAAAGCAGGCCGGTGTGGCGTTTAGGGATGTTGTTTACAAACTGCAGTTGCAACGTTTTAGAAATGACAGCAGTGTTTTTAAGGGAAAAAACAGTTTGCCAGATAATCTTTTTCTGGTTGATGTGGTTGACAGCCTTCAAACTAAATTGATGGAATTTCTCATAAGGCCCAAACTGAAAGAAAAAACTTTCAAGAATATTACTATTTCTGTAAGCAGGCAGGATACTTTGCTATCGGCAGACAGTATACCGCAAAAAATAGCAGCCATGCAACCCCAACCTTTGGCAAGCGAATTTGGTGCTGAAACACACATTATAAAGTATTTTTCCAATAACAGGAAGCTGTCGGATTCGTTATCAACTTTTAAGCTTGATTCGGCCTTTAAACAGGAACTGTTGCGAAGTAACATTAATACACCTTACCTTATTGTTGCGGTAACAAAAGTATCCGATACTGCAAAAACTGCGCCTGGGCAACTGCAAACCGATATTACGTATGTGGGGTTAGCACATACCTATGGTTATGTGGCTGTTTTTACCAGGCCATTGGCTTATTTGCTTGGCAGAATAAAATTGCCCATACTTGTATCACTCCTTCTGCTGGCATTCACGGCAGCCTCCTTTGTTTTTTTGTACCGCAACCTGGCAGCGCAGCAAAAACTTACCGCCATAAAAAATGAGTTTATTGGCAACATTACCCACGAACTTAAAACACCTATTGCCACCGTTACCGTGGCCATAGAAGCATTGCGCAATTTTGATGCCCTGCAAAACCCGGTGCGTACAAAGGAGTATTTGGATATTTCGGCCCTGGAACTACAGCGCCTTAGCATGCTGGTGGATAAAGTGCTGAAGCTTAGCATGTTTGAGAATAAAGAGATTGAACTGAAGAAAGAAACCTTTGACCTGCTGCAGTTGTCAGCCGAAGTTATTGCTGGTATGAAACTGCAGTTTGAAAAAGCAAAAGCCAATATACAGCTTACCCATAACGGAGATGATTTTTTACTGAAGGCAGACAGGTTGCATCTTACCAGCGTGTTGTATAACCTGCTTGATAATGCCCTTAAATACAGCAGTGCAACGCCTTTTATTACTGTGCACCTTTACCATGAAGGGCCGTTAATTGCGGTATCTGTTACTGATAACGGAATTGGCATACCCAATGCGTATGTTGACAAAATATTTCAAAAATTTTTCAGGGTGCCCTCTGGCGATCATCATAACATCAAAGGGTATGGCCTCGGCCTTAGTTATGTAAACCATATTGTAACAAGCCACAATGGCAGCATAAGCGTTACCAGTACCCAGGGCAAAGGCAGTACATTTACCGTTAAACTACCCAAAGCATGAGCAGAATAAAAATATTATACGCGGAAGACGAGGTATTTTTGGGCAAGATAGTAAAGGAAACACTTGAGGGGCGTGGTTTTGAAGTGGTGATGGAAACCAATGGGGCCAGGGTGCTAAGGGCTTTTGAAGAAGCAAAGCCAGATATTTGTGTACTGGATATTATGATGCCAAACCGTAATGGTTTTGAAGTGGCAGAAGATATACGCGCTGTTAACAGCGATGTGCCTGTAATATTTTTAACCGCCAAAACGCAAACGGAAGATGTGGTAAAAGGCTTTAGGGCAGGGGGTAACGATTATATACGCAAGCCCTTTAGTATGGAAGAGCTTATTGTACGTATTGAAAATGCCCTGCGTGTTAAAAAAGAACCTGTTTTACCCAGCCCGGAAGGTGATACTATTGCAATAGGCAAGTATACTTTTTACTTAAATCGCCAGGTGCTGGTATTTGAAGCAGAGGAGCGCAAACTCTCCTACCGCGAAAGCGAGTTGTTGAAATATTTATGGCAGCACCGCAACAATATTATCGACAGGCGCGATATTTTACAGGCTATATGGGGAAACGATTCTTTTTTTAACAGCCGCAACCTTGATGTATATATTACAAAACTGCGCGGGTATGTAAAAGCAGATGATGCTGTTGAAATACTCACCATAAAAGGGGTAGGCTACAGGTTTATAATGGGTTAATAGCGGTTGGCCGTTAGGTACGTTTTGTGTATAGGTATTTCAGGACTAGACACTGTTATATATGTAAAAACCCCGCTTCCGGGCGGGGCTTTCACTCATCATCAATTGTTGTACTCTTTATTTAAAAACTGAAACTAAACCTTCGGGGCTAATATTCAGTATCACTTTCTTGTTGTTGCTTACGAGTGATACATAATAGCTTAAACCTTCTTCCGCACTGTTGTACTCAATAGCCTCGGCAGTTTTATAACCTTCGTATTTGGCTTTGATAGACTGAAGTGCTTTAAGTGGCAGTTTGTCTTCACTTACTTCGCGGCTAACAGCAACCTGGTCGCCGTTTTCGTTATAAAAAGCATGCAGTTGCTGGCCATTCCAGGTAAAGCTGGCCTCTGTAATGTTGCTATGGTTGCTCCAGGTTACATTGGCAGCATCTTTAAACTCACTTTTCAGTTGTTTAATGGCTGATGAATTGGTGGTAGACGGTGCTGCGGCA
This sequence comes from uncultured Parafilimonas sp., assembly GCA_964598675.1. GTDB lineage: Bacteria > Bacteroidota > Bacteroidia > Chitinophagales > Chitinophagaceae > JABDFW01. The sequence continues at coordinate 3,069 of CAZRDD010000031.1, read as the reverse complement.
AAGCTGCTAACGGCAATAGCGAGTAATACTGCTGTTGCGATGAATAATTTTGATTTCATAATTGTAAAGTTTTTTTGTTTAGATTTTGTTTGTTTTAAATCAACGATGTAAAAGTAGCGACCGTTATATAATACTACATGCTGATTGTGACTGAATGCAGCCTGTAGTGCTTCTGTTGTTATGAACGGCAGTCCGGGCAATGTTAAGCCTTGTTAATATTGCCCTGTAAAGCTTATTGGTATTGGCTTACAGGTTATTTCTTAATAAAAATATAAAGCACGTCAATTAAGGGTTAAATTATAGTGGTGGTATTAACGTTTTGTATAAGCGGCATAAAAAACATGTAGCTTGCAGTATAAGCAGTTTTTAAGTATGAATTATTTAGCCCACGCATATCTTTCCTTTGGCCAGCCGGGCATTTTAGTGGGTAATATGATAAGCGATTTTATTAAAGGGAAGAAAAAGTTTGACTATCCTGCTATTGTTCAGCAGGGCATTACCCTGCACAGAATGATTGATACTTTTACGGATGACCACCCGGTAACAAAAGAGGCCAAAATTATTTTTAAGCCTTATGTTGGTTTATATGCCGGGGCTTTTATGGATTTGGTGTACGACCATTTTCTGGCTCTGGAGAACGATGAGGTTAGCGCAGACAGCCTGGATGCATTTGCACAGCATACCTACGCAACACTGTACAGCCATACGGATATTTTGCCACCCCGTTTTGCAGCCATGCTGCCTTATATGAAACAGCAAAACTGGTTGTATAACTATTCCACAACCGATGGTATTGAAAAAAGCTTTGCCGGTGTGGTAAGGCGTGCCGCTTATTTAAACAGCAGCCAGGCTGTTTACGGGGCATTTATACACAACTATACAGCCCTTGGGGAGTATTATGCAGCATTTTTTCCTCTATTAAAGGCGTATGCATTTGAGCAGTTAAACACTTTAATGGGAGAGTAAATCTACCAGGTAAGTTGGCAAGCAAACTTTTACCCTAACCGTTTGTTTTATGTACGCACTTATCATCGCCCGTTAAATTTTATTACTTATAATTTACATTCAGTGCATCTTACCCCGATATTTACATTATGTGCGGTATAGCAGGCATTATATCACCCCATCCGGCATTGGTGCAGCAACAAACACTGTCGGCTATGGCTGCGGTACTCAAACACCGCGGGCCTGAAAGTGAGGGTTTTTGGATACAGCAACACCATTACCTTGGTTTAGCACACCGCCGCCTTGCCATTGTAGACCTTCACACCCGTGCGGCACAGCCGCTGCATTACCTGCATTATACCATAGTATTTAATGGCGAAATATACAATTACCCGGAGCTTAAGGATGAACTGAGGGTAAAAGGGTATGTTTTTGCCACAGAGACTGATACCGAGGTGATACCTGCTGCTTTTGATTGCTGGGGCTTAGCCTGCCTGCACCGTTTTGACGGTATGTTTGCTTTTGCCCTTTGGGATGAAAACCAGCAGCAATTGGTGCTGGCGAGGGACCGTTTTGGCGAAAAACCCCTGTATTATAATGCCCAATATGCACAGCGAGGCAAGTTTGAAAGGTTTGTTTTTGCCAGTGAAATGAAGGCGCTTTGGGCTGCCAATACCCCCAGGAACCTTAATGGAACCATGGTGCTTAACTACATAACACAAGGGCTTGTACAACACCCGCTTAAAAAAACAGCTACTTTTTATAACGATATTCTTTCGCTGCCGCCGGGCTATTATTTAACCATACAACCACAACAGGGCCGGGTTCAAATGAAGCGATGGTATCGTATGGGTGATAAGCAGGCAGTGCCTGGCAACAACAATAATACTCAATCCAAAGTGATTAGTGCAGCAGAAGCAACCGAGCAATTTAGCAGCCTGCTGCAAACATCAGTACAACGCAGGCTGCGCAGCGATGTTGCTGTGGGCAGTTGCCTAAGCGGGGGCATAGACAGCTCCGCGATAGTTGCCCTATGCAATGGGCTAAAAGCGCCCCATTTATCGCAGCAATGCTTTACAGCCGTTTTTCCGGGGTTTGAAAAAAATGAATACCTGCAAAGTAAACAGGTGGCCGATTATTTTAACTTACAGCAACACACTGTTGAAGTAACTGCGGATGATTGGATAAATAACTTTCAGCAACTGATGTATCACCAGGAGGAGCCATTGCAAAGCAGCAGTGTGCTGGCGCAATTTATGGTGTACGGGCTGGCCAAACAGCATGGTGTTACCGTATTGCTGGATGGGCAGGGGGCAGATGAAATATTGGGGGGATACAAAAAATATGTGCCCTGGCACCTGCAACAGTTGTTGCGCAGCAATTTTGCCGGGTTTGTAAAAGAAAAGCAATTGTTGCAAGGAAACCTGTTTTTGGAGGGCTGGGGGCTGCAGCATTATATTTCAGCCTTTTTGCCGGTAAAAACAGCACAACTGTTACAAAAGCGGGCGGTTGCCCAGCAAAGGAATACGGGCAATATACAGGCTGATTTTCTGCAAAAATTTCAGGATGCGGACAGCCTGCAAAAACCAGTGATACGCAAACTGGAGGATATACTGTACTACAATACTTTTAACGTTGGCCTGCAGGAATTGCTGCGCTATGCCGACAGAAACTCCATGGCCCACAGCAGGGAGGTACGGCTGCCTTTTTTATACCACAAACTAGTGGAGTTTGTTTTTAGTTTACCGGCCGCCCATAAAATACATAATGGTTTTACCAAATGGGTGTTGCGGCAAAGCATGCAGCACACGCTGCCTGCTGATATTGTATGGAGGAAAGATAAAATTGGTTACGAGCCACCACAAAAAAAATGGATGCAGCAGCCCGCCGCGCAGGAAATGATTATGGAGGCGAGGCGAAAGCTTGTACAGCACAATGTGCTGGATAAAGCGGTAATAAATAAGCCAGTCTCGGCCCCGGGTGCACATGAGAAGGAGGCTTTCGACTGGCGTTATTTATGCACGGCTGCGTTGTTGTAAACACAGCTTACGGTGTACCGTTACACACATGTTATTTTTCACTTTCACTGTTCAAAAACAAGCTCCTGAGGACCAAGGAAGAGAT
>CAZRDD010000030.1:0-19241 GCA_964598675.1 uncultured Parafilimonas sp. | reverse complement strand
GGCATGCTGAAAGCACTTCCACCAGGCAGGTTACCATACCGGTTAGCAGCTTTACCGCAGGTATGTATTTTGTAACTGTAAAGGATGATAAACACAGCAAAGTGCTTAGGCTGTTGAAACAATAGCCGTTTTAAATAAAGATGTTTTTAAAAGCCCCGCCGCAAGCGGGGTTTTTTTATTGTTGAAAAAAAATAGCCCTTACCCCTTCCACTTCATTAAAATCATTAGTTTTAGCGGCGCGTTATTTTTGTGCAGTGTGTACAGCAGGTGAAGGAATGTTTTAGTAAACTATTCATTTTATAAATAAACTATGTCCACATTAAACCAACCAGCAACGGTTGCTGATAAAACGGTGTCGGCTGCCAAACGATTATTGTCATTAGATTTTTTAAGGGGTTTTATAATGGTATTGCTCGCCATTGAATCTACTGGTATATACGAGTATATTCACGATAACACCAAACACCATTCACCATTAAACCTGGTGTTTATGGAGTTTACGCATCACCCCTGGCATGGCATCCGCTTTTGGGATTTGGTGCAGCCTTCGTTTATGTTTATGGCCGGTGTAGCAATGGCTTTCTCGTTAAACAAGCAATGGTCAACCGGGGTAACCTGGAACCAGTCGTTCAAAAAAATATTGAAACGCTGTTTCTGGTTGTTCTTTTGGGGCGTGCTTGATTATGCTGTAAGGCGCAACGGGCTTAGCTTTGAGTTGTGGGATGTGCTTACCCAGTTATCTTTCACCACACTGGTGGCTTTTCTTATTTTCCGTTTTAGTACACAGGCGCAAATTGGTGTTTGTATTGGTTTGTTACTGCTTACCGAAGTGTTATACCGCTTTACCAATGTGCCGGGTTTTAACCAACCATTTACCGACCAGCATAATTTTGGCAATTATGTAGATATGTTACTGATGAACAAAACCAGTGGCGGCGGTTGGGTGGCCATTAACTGTATACCTACTGCTGTACATACCATAGGCGGGGCCCTTGCTGGCAAATATTTGCTTACTAAAAAAACAAGTGTAAAGCCATTGGTAATAGCGGGTGTAATTTGTTTGATACTTGGTTACGGTATTGATTTTGTTGGCGGCACACCTATTATAAAAAGAATAGCTACCAGCACCTTTACCCTTGCATCGCTGGGATGGGCGTTGTTATTTTTATCGCTTAGCTACTGGTGGGTTGATATTAAAGGCCACCGCAAGCACCTTGAGTTTTTTACCATTATTGGTATGAACTCCATTTTTATATACCTGTTTTTTGAAATTGTTGGGGCAAGATGGTTTAATGGGTATATATCCACTATATCAAACGGCGTAATGAGCTGGTTTGGGGCAGGTGATATGCTTAAAGAAATTATAGCCGCCGCCTCTATCTTCTCGCTCGAGTGGGGTATCTGCTGGTTTTTATACAAGAAGAAGGTGTTTTTTAAATTGTAAAATAGTAGGTGTTGGTGCAGTGTTTTAGCTTAATGAAATAAGCCCATTTATAAGCTGAAAAATTTGGCTTAACAACAATAAAAAACGGGCGGCAAAATTTTGCCGCCCGTTTGTATTTTAAACAAAGCCTGTTGTATTAAGCTCTTTCAGCCCTTGGGTGTGGCCTGCTGTTGCCGGTACCCTGTTGCCTTGGGCCGCTGCCGTTCCGGTTCTGGCCGCCACGGTGTTGTGGCGGGCGGTTAAAGTTTTGCCTTCCGCCATTGTTGTTGCCATTACGTTGGGGTGCTTCCTGCATGTGCATTTTAAAAGGGTGTTCCTCCACAATGCGTATGCTTTGGTTGGTAACCCTGTTTATGTCGCGCAGGAAAACACGTTCTTCTCCATCACAAAATGAAAAAGCAATACCATCATGCCCGGCTCTTCCGGTACGGCCAATACGGTGTACGTAGGTTTCGGGTACGTTTGGCAGGTCGTAGTTAATAACGTGTGTTATTTCATCCACGTCAATACCCCTTGCAGCAATATCAGTTGCTACCAGTATTTTTAAACGGCCGCTTTTAAAATTGTATAAAGCCCTTTGCCTTGCTTCCTGGCTTTTATCGCCATGTAAAGCATCGGCCCTTATATCGGCTTCTTTAAGGTTTTTGGCAATCCTGTCTGCACCATGTTTGGTACGGGTAAAAACCAGTGTACGGCCACCATTGGCGTTAATTTCTTTCAAAAGGTGTACCAGCAGGCTGGGTTTATCCCTTTTTGCTACCATAAACACGCTCTGCTCAATTTTTTGTACGGTAGAAGAAACAGGTGTTACTTCAATGCGTACAGGGTTATGCAGCAGCGATGATGCAAGCTTTGCAATTTCTGGTGGCATGGTTGCCGAAAAGAAAAGCGTTTGCCTTTCATCAGGTAAATCGCGGATGATTTTTTTAATATCGTTGATAAAGCCCATATCCAGCATACGGTCTGCTTCATCCAGTACAAAAAAATCAAGGTGCGCCAGGTGTACATGCCCCTGGTTCATAAGGTCCAGCAGGCGGCCTGGTGTGGCTATCAATATATCAGTACCATTGCGCAGGGCTAAAGTTTGCGGGTGCTGCGATACACCACCAAAAATAACTTCTGCTTTAAGGCCGGTATGCCTGCCATAAGCAAGAAAATTTTCGTGTATCTGCAGGGCCAGTTCGCGCGTTGGGGTAAGTACCAGTGCTGCTATGTGCCTGTATCCTTTTGTTTTATGCGCCTGTGTTTGCAAAAGCTGCAAAATAGGCAATGCAAATGCGGCAGTTTTGCCGGTGCCTGTTTGGGCACAGCCCAGCAGGTCTTTTTTATCCAGTACCACAGGAATGGCCTGTTGCTGAATAGGGGTTGGTGTTGTGTATCCTTCTGCTGACAATGCTTTTAACAGGGCTTCAGAAAGATGTAGTTCTTGAAATGTCAAAATGTTATAATTTTTTTTATATGATTTGCCGGAGGCTTAATGTATTGCACAATAAGTAGCCGGTTTTATATTCTCGTCATCATTATGACTTGATGAGCAACGACGGTTTTGAAGATCTAGTCTGCTAAGAGAGAGAGTATTAACGGGAGCAAAGGTAATAGATTAGTTGCAAATAATATGATAAATCATTTTAACGCATTGTTATCAAATGAAAATAAGCCGGGAACACGCTTGTGTTTTACCGGCTTATTTTCATTTAACTTATGCTGCAGCACCCTGTAGTACTATCGTTTAAGAAGTTTATTTCTAAAAGTATCGTTCACTGTTCTTATCTCTATTATATAAAGTGATTTTGGAAGGCTGTACAGTGAAATGTTTAGCAAAGGCGCGGCATTGTTATTTTGCAAGGAAACAAGGCGGCGGCCTGTCAGGTCGTAAATGGTTACCGATTTTATGGCATCTGTGCCTTGTAATATGTTAACGCTGCTTGTGGCGGGGTTGGGGTAAACCAGTGGAACTTTACCGGCTGTAAGCCTTATAACAACAAGTTGTGATAAGGTGGAGTTGCCCAGTGCATCAACAATTTTTAAACGGTAATAATTTACGCCCTGGGCGGGTGAATTATCTGCCGAATGATAATTGGCCATAAACCTGCCATTGTTAAGGGCAGGTACAGAATCTATTTGGGTGAAATTGATATTATCAGTGCTTTTTTCAACAATAAAATAGCCAGAATTTACTTCCAGCGTGGTGGTCCATGCAAGCGCAACTGTTTGCTGGCTGGTAATTTCGCCGGTAAAGTTCAGCAGGTTAATTGCAGTAAAGCCGGTGGAGTTAAAGTTGTTAATGTTGGCAGCAGATATTTGGTTATTGTCGTGGCTGGTCAGGGCCAGGCCGCAGTATACCGGGGTGTTGTTACCAAAGCCAAGGTCAATGGTGTTACCTGCGGAAGTCCAGGTGATGCTGTCGGCAGAATAAAAAGCACTGTACTGGCTGCCATTTTTAGTAAGTTTCAGCCAGTAAGGGGCTGTAAAAGTGCCCGTGTTATTGTTGCCGCTGGCGCCACCGGTATTCTGCCTGTACTGAAAAGCAACGCCATTGGCACTGGTAAGTGCAATAAATGCGTGCCTTGACGCAGCATCAAGGCTTTCTCTTATCATAATGCCGCATTTGTTCCAGGCATTGGTTTGGTCCATAGAGGTAACCCTGGCTACAAAAGAGCCGTCGCCGGTAAGCACGGTGTATGCAAAATGAAACTGGTCTGAAACATCCCAAATATCGTTTCCTGAAGCTTTTAAAGTAAATACGCCATTATTGTAGCAGGCAGAACCTTGCAGGTTGGGGTTGCCAACATCCTGCGATGACCATTTTGAGGGTAGTATACCACAGTTGCTGTTGCAGCTTAAGGTAGTAAAAGCTGTAATTGGAGAATAAGCGCTTGAGGAAGCATCGGAACAGAAACCCTTTACTTTAAAATAGTAATCTGTACCACAGGTAAGCTGCTTTGCAACAACGGTGTTGCTGCTTGTGTTGATGGTTGCCCAATTGGCTGCATTTACTGGTTTGTAGGATACCTCAAAACTATCCGCGCCATTTTTAAGCCATTGCAGGGTAGCTGTGTTTTCGTAAATATTAATGGCTGTTAGCCCGCCGGGGGCGGCGCAGCTTATTAAACTTGGTGTGCCAAAAACCTGGAACTCGTATAACGAATAGCCAAATTGAGTAACCCTGGCAGTGCCATACATCCGCACGTACCTGCCGGTACCCTGAAGGTGAATAATGTTGGTACTGGCTGCATTGCCGGTAATATTTGCCAGGTTTTGCCAGTTGCTGGCATCGTCTGAAATCTGTATTTGAAAATCCCGGCCCTGGGCTGTTTCCCATTTTAAAACAACGCTGCAAAGGTCGTACCGTTTGCCAAGGTCAACATATATGCTTTGGGGGTCGGCGTAGGCGCTGGACCACCGGGTGGCCATATTACCATCAAAGGCCGCGGCGGCAGCAAATCCCGTACCTTCCGTTGAGGAAGCAAAAGCAGGCTTGTTAAGTGCAATATTTGGTGTGTTGCAGGTATCTGCAACTGCGCTGGTAAGGCCATAAACAACCAGTTGGTTTGAGAATGTGCCGAGGTATACTTTACCGTTTGCCACCACGGGGCTGCTGAATTTTGCAAAAAGGCCTTCATTATCAAAAGATATGGTACCTGAGTTCCAAAGCTCTTTGGTTACATCTGTAGCATCTAACGCCCTTAAAATACCCGGGCAGTTATAGTTTTCGCCGTCGCAGTTTACGGGGTAACTTGCCCATAAAATACCTGTTGAATCTGTTGTGCCGTTTGATGATACCGACAGCATGGCCCCGGTTTGGCCAACAGGCCCCTGTATACCGCTTGTTACGGTGTTTTGGTCATCAAATCTGCCGGTGGCCCTGTTAAAAGGTATGGCTTTTAGTGCCGTGTTTTCGGGCCAGAAATAAGCAAAAGCATTTTTAGCGCCGCCAAAATAGCTAAACTGGGCGTGCATATTGGCATTGTTGCCTAAATAAATGGTTTGCAGGTTTTGGTTGGCCGCTGCATTATATCCGCCCAGGTTGCCCTGGTCCAGCACATAAATGTTACCGTCTTTGCAACCGGTAATGGTGCGGTTAACACCGGGTATAATCATCACCCCGCTTGTGCCCAGGTCAAGGTCTGCTGCCTCCAGGTCGGGGTAATTATTTGGGGTAAAAAAGTCAGCTACGGGTTGCGCTGGCAATTTGGGGTTTAGCTTAATAACAGATTCAGACCGGTTTCTGGTATTAGCCGGATTATTACCAGCACCAACCGACCCATTGCCAGACGAGAAGTAAATATTGCCTGCAGCATCTGTAGCAGGGCCGGTACCACTCATCCAAATGCCGCCGTTATAACCATCAGGGGTATCGTTAAACACAAATTTTTGCTGCAAACTGGCAGCATCGTACCCAAGTAACCACCCGTGGTAAGGGCCCCAGTCGCAATGCGAGGAAAAACCGATATATACTACCCCGTTAAGCAGTAAAAGTCCGGGCCGCTGGTTGTTGCGCTGGGGGTCAAAATACACAGTGCCATTAACGCTGCCGTCTCCATTGCCGCTTACCTGTGCCTGTATAAGTACCGGGCTGCCAGCACGTTCCTTTCCCGTTGCAATATCAAGGGCATGCAGGTATTGGCTAAAAGTGGTGGTGGCCGTATTTATACTTCGTGCAACAAGGTAAATGGTGTTGGTATTGGTATCAATTACCGGGGTGCCAACAATACCAATATTGCTTAAAAAATTGCCGGGGCATGCGCCGGTTAAATCAACCTGCCTTACAGGCCTTTCGCCCGTGGGTGTTAAGTTTACCTGCCAGTAAGGGGCATTGCGGCTGGCAGAATCCGCATCAAAAGCATAAACAGTGTTGTTAACGGTGGCTGCATAAACAATATTTCGTTTGCCCACAGCCGGAATACTAACCTGTTGGGCTATTAGTGGCTGCGCGTACAATTGGTCGTCAACCGCGCGGGTAAACAACTTGCCAAACGAGCCGGTATGTACATTGGTTTTATTTAGGGTGGTTTCCCTGTTGTACCAGCCTGTGCGGCCGGCATCGCCATGTTGTGTAACTACATTTACCTGTGCAACTGTTGTAAACCAGCAGTTTGTTAAAAAAAATGCAAGCAATAAGTAATGAAATACAAATTTCATAAGGGGTATTATTAAAAGAAGGTTTGGCCAGCAAAATGGATTGTTGTTGGCTGGTACAGGTAATTTTATTCAATAAATGATGTGTTAAATTGCCTGGCTGTAAAAATATTGAATTTAAACCCAAGTACGTGTTGTTTTAAGCAGTTTCAGCCTGTTTGCAGCCATTTATTATGTAAATTGTTTATACTATTCCAGGCCCTTCGTTTCGGTAATGCCTGTTTTTACCATCCGCCCTGTTTTTGCCCTTTAACATTTCATTTTTTTTGTATTTTGCCAACATGACCAAACTGCTGCCATTACCCCTGATTATTTTTTTATGTGTAAGCATCAACTCTTTTTCGCAGGACTATGGTTTTTTTAAGCCAGATTCAGTAAGAAAAGAAATTACAGCCGTAAAAATAAATACGTTTCTGCATATTGACGGGCAGTTGAACGAGGCCGAGTGGGCATTGGTAAAAGCATCACCCAGCTTTATACAAATTGAGCCTTACCAGGGCAGCCCTGCCAACCAGCAAACAGACGTAAAGGTGCTGTACAACAAAACTTTTTTGTACATAGGCGTATTTGCCCACGACTCGCTTGGCAGGAAAGCTTTGCGGGCCACCGATTTTAAACGCGATTTTGATTACCGCCAGCACGACCTTGTATCGCTGGCATTTGACGGGTTTAACGATAAACGCAACGCGATGGCCTTTGCCGCCAATGCCTATGGCGTGCAGCGCGACCTGCTGGCTTTTGATGATTTGTATTACGATATTGACTGGGATGGTTTGTGGAAAGTGCGCACCACCCGTACCGACAGTGGCTGGTATGCCGAAATGGCCATACCCTGGCAAACATTGCGGTACCCTAAAACCAGGGACAGTACGCAAAACTGGGGGTTTAATATTTACCGCAACAGGCGCTTAACAAACGAGATAACGGCGTTTTCCCCCTTCCCCAGGGTGTTTGGCAATACCAGGATGGATTATGCAGGGCTGCTTAAAAACCTGCAGCCGCCACCGCCAAAACCAAACATACGGGTACAGCCGTATTTTTTAACATCGTACGACCATTACAAGAATATTGACCAAACCGGCAAGCAGGATGGCACCAATTACAAGGCCGGTGGAGAGGTTAAATGGGCCATAAACCCCAACACCGTGCTTGACCTTACCGCCAACACCGATTTTGCCCAGGCCGATGCCGACCAGCAGGTAAATAATGTTAGCCAGTTTTCGGTGTTTTTTCCTGAAAAAAGGCAGTTTTTTCTGGAGAATGCCTCGCTGTTTGGTTTTGGCATAGGCCCTAACGAGGATGGCTCCGCCGGTTTTATGCGCATTCAACCTTTTTTTAGCCGCAGCATTGGGCTTGATACCAACGGCAACCCCATACCCATTGAGGCTGGCGGCCGGTTTGTTTACCGCAGCACCAAACTAAACTACGGCACCATTGCCATGCGGCAGCAAGCAAGCGGCAATACCCCTGCCACCAACTTTTTTGTAGGCCGCGTATCAGAAAACTTTGGCAACCAAAACCGCATTGGCGGGCTGGTTACCATCAGGAATAACCCCAACGGTTCAAACATAGTAAGCACGCTGGATGGCTTCTTCCGCCTCAGCGAGGCACAATCGCTCAACACCATGTTTATCCATTCAGCAACAACCAATACCAAAAAGCAGGGCTTTGCTGCTTTTGTACAATACTTTAATGTAACCAACCATTTTAAAATGTGGTGGACACAGTCGGTTGTTACAAAAGACTTCGACCCCCAAATGGGTTTTGTATCCCGTAAGGATGTGGTGGGCACCACGCCCGGCATCAACTATTTTTACAGGGGCAAATTATTACCATTTAAAAAAGTAATACGTGCTTTTGAGCCAGGCTTTCAGCCCGAATTTTACTACCAGGCATCCACCGGCAAGTTTATTGGCCGCGACCTTACCTGCTTTCCTTTATGGTTTAATTTTCAAAACGGGGCTTACTTAGGGTATGCGGTAAGCGGCGAATACCAAAAACTGATTGATGTGTTTCAGCCACTAGGGGTTACCATTGCCCCTGGTGATTACCATTACTTCCGCCAGCAGTTTTGGGCCAGTACCGACCCCTCAAAGTTCTTGAGCCTTGCGTTTATTTATACCTGGGGGCAGTATTATAACGGCAAGCTAAATTCCGGTGACTGGAAGCTGCAGTTTGCGCCCATACCGCATGTATCCATCACGGCGCATTTTAACCGGAACAAGTTTATGAATGTTGGCGAAGTTAACACCTCCACTGCCGTAAACCTGTACGGTATTGAAGGGCGTTTTGCCTTTAACCCCAGGCTTCAACTGATAGGGTTTTACCAGTCTAACTCCCAAAACAGTTCGCAGAATTATAACGTAAGGCTAAGCTGGGAGTACAAGCCACTATCGTACATATACTTTGTTTACAACCACACGGGCTTTAACGCTAACCCTGCACTGCCACAGGCCGAAAGCCATATTATAGCCAAAATAAGTTACCTGCGGCAGTTTTAAAAATGAAGGCCAGATGACGTTTTTTAGTAATCTCGAACAGCTATTGTGGCTAAAGTGGCGGAGTATATTACCTTAGCAATGCTAATAGCTGTATAAATGGAAAATTTAAGTGAGCAACAGGCGTTTTTAGAGGCGAATGGTTTTGCTTTGATTGACGATGTTTTTACACCCGGTGAAGTAAATGGGCTTATTAAAATAATTGATGCCGCAAATGCTGCCAACCCAAATTTTAGAATGATGGGCGGGCTTTTTGCCATAAGGCAGTTTTTTAAAGAAGTACCAGCCATTGTGCCTGCGGTATTTACGGCTAAGCTGCTTCAAATAGTCAACCGGCTTTTTGGTGATGGCTGGTTTGTGGTAAAATCAATTTATTTTGATAAACCCGGTGCCAGCAATTGGTTTGTAGCGTATCACCAGGACTTAACCATATCCGTAAAAGAAAAATACGAAACGGAAGGCTTTGTTAACTGGATTGTTAAGCAAAACCAATATGCAGTACAACCACCAGCAGCAGTGCTGCAAGATAATTTTACACTGCGCATACACCTTGACGATACCAATGAACAAAACGGGGCCTTAAAAGTAATAGCAGGTTCGCATAAGCAGGGTGTTATAACCCTTTCAGCGTATGATTTTTCAACAGCACATGAAACCATTTGCAGCCTGAAGAAGGGCGGGTTGATGATTATGCGCCCGCTGTTGCTGCACGCCTCTGGCAGAACAGTAAACAACAAGCAGCGCAGGGTAATACATATCGAATGCAGCAAAGCGATGTTACCGCAGCCTTTACAATGGAGCGAGCAGATGGAGGTTGCTATGCCCGGCTAAGGCGCAATTACCAATGGGTTTATAAAAAGCAAAACTGCCGCCCTTAAAATAAATTAGTTGTATGGTAAGCAGGTGCGGCAGTTTTGGCAAGGGTGGTTGTTGTTGTTAATAAACAAATTGTTCCTGCACAATTTTGCCATCTTTTACTTTGTACACGCAAATTTCTTCCATCAGTGTGCGCCCCATGCCTTTGTAAGTAGCATCTAAAACAGCCGCAACGGAAAATACATTGCCCGCAATTACGGGGTCGGATACGGTGCCGCCATGTATTTCTTCCACCATCGCCATAAAATGATGGCCTTTGGCAACTATGGCTTCCAGCCCTTCTACTTTACCCGACATAGGGTTGCCTTCTGGTTCAATGCTAACAGCATCACCTGCAAAAAGTTCTCTTTGGGCGGTTTCATACTGGCCCATACGGCATAGCTCCACCAAACGGGTGGCAATTTCTTGTGTTGTCATGGTTTATATATTTAGTTGAGTAAGTTACAAACCTACAGGGTATGCACAATATTAAATGTGTGTAAATGCGCCATATAACGGGCATATTGCGGCAATAAAACCATAGATTTGGGGATAAGCGGCAGATGATATTTTTTTGTATAAAGCCGTTGTTTAAACGTTTGCCAAATGAAGAGGGTTACCATTATCGTTCCCAATGGCCCAACTGTACTCAGCAGTATTGTAGGCCCTTTTAAAGTATTAAACCAGGCCAACAGTTGTTTGGTAAGGGCCGGGCGTGCACCTGTTTTCCAGGTGGAGCTGGCTGGAATAGCAGCCAAAACGGTGCTGTACCAGGGGCGTTTTGAGGTACACCCGGATGTTTTTATAAGTGATGTAGCCAAAACAGACCTTGTTATTATACCTGCCATTTCGCAGGTAGATAACATGCCAGCAATGCTTGAGCTGAATAAGGAGTTTGTACCATGGATACAACAGCAGCGCAGCCAGGGTGCAGAAATTGCCAGCCTGTGTACAGGCGCCTTTTTACTGGCCTCTACCGGGTTGCTGGCAGGTAAAAGATGTGTTACCCACTGGATGGCGGCAGAAGGGTTTAGAAAAATGTTTCCTGATGTTAAGCTGATGCCGGAGAAAATAATTATTGACGAAAACGGTATTTATTCAAGCGGCGGCGCTTACTCCTTTTTAAACCTTGTGATACACCTGGTGGAAAAATACTGTGGGCGGGATATTGCTGTTTTTTGCAGCAAGATGTTTGAGATTGATATTGAGCGCAGTTGCCAGGCCCCCTTTGCTATTTTTAGCGGCCAGAAGGAACATGAAGATGAGCCTGTAAAAAAAGCACAGGCTTTTATGGAAAACAATGTAGCTGAAAAAATATCCATGGATAAACTGGCTGCAATGCTGGCGTTAAGCCGCCGCAATTTTGAGCGCAGGTTTAAAAAAGCCACTGCCAATACCCCCGTGGAGTATTTACAACGGGTAAAAATTGAAGTAGCCAAAAAAAGCCTTGAATCGGGCAGTGATAATATTAACGAAGTAATGTATGCTGTAGGCTACTCCGATGGTAAAGCTTTTCGCACAACATTTAAAAAAATTACCGGGCTTTCGCCGGTGGAGTACCGTAATAAGTACAACCGGTTATCCGTGCAATATGCTTAGGCCTGCATAGGGTGCAAACCGAAATTAAAAACCCCGGCCAGTATTAAAACTGCCGGGGTGCGATGTATAGTTGGGTTAATTGTATTTATGGTTTTTGCTCGTAGCTGTCAACATACAGTTTTATCAGTTTGTTTGGGTATTCCACTGGCGCATGCATCAATATGGTTATTTGGCCGTTAATTGCTGCTATGGTAATGGTAACATTTTTAAGGGCTTCGTTAACCTCATTAACATCGCCAATAATGGTAGTGGTGCCGTTTTTAAAGGGTTCGTCCCATTTACAGGTGGCTTTGTGTATAACGCCGGTCATCGTATCGTTTTCATCCTCGCTTCTTCTAACAAAAATGGTGGTATCGGTGGTTTCAAAAGTTGCGGTAACGTCTTTGGTACCCGTAACCTGCATAGTGCTGTCCAGTATCTCCAGTTTACTAATTTTGTAAACAACCTTTGCGGGGCATTGTGCTGTTGCTGCCAGGGTAAATACGATGGCCGATGCAGCCAACAGGATGAGCTTTTTCATAATGTAATTGTTTTTGGTATTTGGTAAATAGTGTTTAATGCTATTGTTACTTGCTGCTATGGTAAGCGGCTGGTTAAATGTTAATATCCAGCTTATCCTGCTTAGAGCCTTTTGATAAGGTAGTGCCATTCTGCAGTTCAACCACGGAGCCTTTGGCGTTATACGTAACCATGTAGGTTACATACAGCTTTTCTTTTTTGTCGGAAATGTTACGGACGGTAACTGTTTCAGCCATGTTTTTGCCCGTTACAGGAAAATCTTTCAACAGCATATTACCGTAAACCTTGTTCCATAAAATGGTTTGTTTGTGGTCCCTTACCTTAAAAATAACCACCCTTACGCTGGCGGTTGCCATGTCGTAAACCTTTTGGTTATAGTTGCTGTCCCTGGTTATGGTAAAGCTTATTTCTTTATTTACGTTCTTTTCAGCAGTAAAAAGGTTGGTTACCTGTGTATGAAATATGGCGGCTGGTAAGGTTATGCCCAGCAATATTTCAATAATCATCTTTTTCATAAGTCTGTTTTTATATAGGTTTATAATACTTGTCTTTGTTTATTACAGTGTAAAAGTATGTACTATGTTTTGCATAGTACATAGCTTTGAATGGGAATGGTTTTAGCGTTTGATGAATGGTAAAAAGCAGGGATGAAAAACATTGCCATTTGCGCATGCCTGTTTTGGGGTGCAGGTTTTAGGGGGGCGGGCAGGGTACAACCTTAATTTGTTCCGCATTTAGCAAATGGCCTTAGCCCCCCTGCCCGTATCAATAGTTATTATTTACTAATTTTGCCGGGAGTTTCATTAATAATTTTAGGGAATTCATCATTTTTAAACAGGTATTATTATGATTACTGTTTCAGACAGGGCAAAAACCTACATAGCGCAACTGATGGATGAGCAGCATGAACCCGATGGCGCATTTGTAAGGGTAGGGGTAAAAGGCGGCGGCTGCTCAGGGTTGGAGTACCAGTTAAAGTTTGATACAACGCAAAAAGCCGATGACCAGGTATTTGAAGATAAAGGCGTAAAGGTGGTGGTTGATATGAAGAGCCTTTTGTACCTGTATGGCACCGAACTTGACTATTCCGGCGGGTTAAACGGTAAAGGGCTGGTATTTAATAATCCCAATGCATCGCGCACGTGCAGTTGTGGCGAAAGCTTTGCCGTATAACAGCAAATGACAGGTATTTAATTTTACTTATTATATAATACAAACGTTTACGAAGGATAAAGCCCTTACTACATTACCAGGGCTTACAACCAACCAATAAATGGCAAGCAGCACAGACATATTAGCCGATATTACCGAAAAAGAGTACGAATTTGGGTTTGTAACCGATATTGAAATGGATATAGCCCCCGTTGGGCTTAATGAAGATACCATCCGTTATATATCGGCCAAAAAAAATGAACCCGAATGGCTACTGGAATGGCGTTTAAAGGCATACAAAGCTTTTTTAAAGCAGCAAATGCCCACCTGGCAGAATTTTGAGATGCCGGAAATTGATTTTCAAAAAATCTCCTATTACGCAGCACCAAAAGCCAGGAAGAAACTAAACAGCCTTGATGAAGTAGACCCCGAATTGCTGGCTACGTTTGAAAAGCTGGGTATACCCCTTTCCGAACAAAAAACATTAACAGGCGTAGCCGTAGATGCTGTTTTTGACAGTGTTTCCGTAGCCACCACCTATAAAGGCAAGCTTAAAGAGCTGGGTATTATCTTCTGCTCTTTTAGCGAAGCGGTGCAGGAACACCCCGAACTGGTACAAAAATATGCGGGCTCCGTAGTGCCTCATTCCGATAATATTTTTGCTTCTCTAAACGCAGCCGCTTTCTCCGATGGGTCGTTTGTGTACATCCCCAAAGGGGTGCGCTGCCCAATGGAGCTTTCCACTTATTTCAGGATAAACTCCGAAAATACCGGCCAGTTTGAGCGTACGTTGATAATTGCCGATGAAGGCGCGTATGTTAGCTACCTGGAAGGTTGCACCGCCCCGCGCCGCGATGAAAGCCAGTTGCATGCCGCCGTGGTGGAACTGATAGCCATGGAGAATGCCGAAATAAAATACTCTACGGTACAAAACTGGTACCCGGGCGATAAAGATGGCAAAGGCGGTATTTACAATTTTGTAACCAAGCGTGGTATTTGCAAAGGTGCCAACGCTAAAATATCGTGGACACAGGTTGAAACAGGCTCGGCCATTACCTGGAAGTACCCCAGCGTTATACTGCAGGGCGATAATTCATCGGGCGAGTTTTACTCAGTGGCAGTTACAAAAAACAAGCAAATAGCCGATACGGGTACCAAAATGTTTCACATAGGTGCAAATACCAAAAGCCGTATTATATCAAAAGGTATTTCTGCCGGTTTTGGCCAAAACAGTTATCGTGGTTTAGTACAGGTAGGGGCCAATGCAGCCAATGCCAGGAATTTTACCCAGTGCGACAGCCTGTTGATTGGCGACCAGTGTGGCGCACATACGTTCCCGTACATTGAGTCGAAAAACACTACCGCTACCATAGAGCATGAGGCCACCACTTCAAAAATAGGGGAGGACCAGATATTCTATTTAAACCAGCGCGGTATTGATACCGAAAAAGCGGTAGCACTAATTGTAAACGGCTACGCCAGGGAGGTGTTAAACCAACTGCCTATGGAGTTTGCCGTAGAAGCCCAAAAGCTGCTTAGCATTACGCTGGAAGGCAGCGTAGGGTAGGCGCACCACACGGTATTAAACAATTTAAAGTATAAGTAACGGCATTTGCAATAGTTACAGCAACATAAACCGGCACCGGAAACCGGCCACCAAAAACCGGAAATTATACATAAGAATATGCTTACGATTAAAAATTTACATGCACAGGTTGAGGACAAAAAAATTCTTAAAGGTATTAACCTGCAGGTAAATGCAGGCGAAGTGCATGCAATAATGGGCCCCAATGGTTCAGGTAAAAGCTCTTTGGCTTCTGTGCTGGCGGGCCGCGATAATTATGAAGTAACTGAAGGCAGTGCGCTGCTTGACGATAAAGAACTGCTTGAAATGTCGCCTGAAGACAGGGCCAGGGAAGGTTTGTTTCTTGCCTTTCAATACCCTGTGGAAATACCAGGGGTATCAAACATCAACTTTCTTAAAACTGCCCTTAACGAAATAAGGGCATATAAAGGCTTGCAACCGCTGGATGCAAGAAGCTTTCTTAACCTTACCAAAGAAAGACAGAAACTGGTGGAGTTTGATGCGCAGTTTACCAACCGCTCGCTTAACGAAGGTTTTTCAGGCGGAGAGAAGAAGCGTAACGAAATTTTTCAGCTCGCCATGCTGGAGCCAAAGCTTTCTATACTGGATGAAACAGACTCCGGCCTCGACATTGATGCCCTGCGCATTGTGTCTAACGGGGTAAACAAGTTACGCTCCGGCAACAATGCATTTATATTAATTACACACTACCAGCGTTTACTGGATTATATAGTGCCCGATTTTGTGCACGTGTTGTACGATGGCCGCATTATACGCTCAGGCACCAAAGAACTGGCGCTTGAACTGGAAGAAAGGGGCTACGACTGGCTTAAAGAAGAAGTACTGTTGCAAACACAGGCATAGTAAGGCAGGTAAAACGCGCAGGTACTTATCATTTAAAATGATTTATAAAATTTTCTAAATTCTCCCTCCGGGGGATAAAGGTGCATGGCAACAGAGGCAGTAACAATATTATACGATAAACTTACAGAAGATTTTCAGCGCAATAAGTTTTCTTCGGAAGAAGTAGCAGATGCTTTGTATCCCCTCAGGAAGAAAAGCTTTGAACAGTTCAGGCAAAACGGTTTTCCCACCACCAAACAGGAGGACTGGAAATTTACCAGCCTGCTGCCTTTTTTAAAGGATAGCTTTAATACAGAGGTGCTGGCGCACGATTACAACGAGGTTTCGCCTGCAACGGTACAGAAATATATGATTGAGGGCCTTGATGCGCACACACTGGTGCTAATCAATGGCGAACTTAATGTAAGCCTGTCTTCTTTTCATGGCGATGCCAATGTATCGGTACAGGCCATCGGCAGTGCCGCCGCATCCGAAGATTATATTCCCTACATAGGCAAGGAAATTGATATACAGCAGGATACCCTTGCCGCATTAAACTCATCACTCTTTCGCGATGGGCTTTTTATTGAAGTAAAAGCAAACGGTATTGTTGATAAGCCCCTGCATATTATTAACCTGTACTGTTCCGGCTGCAACATTTTTGTACAGCCCAGGCATTTAATTGTGGCCCATAAAAATGCAGTGCTGAATGTTATTGAAACATTTGCCAACCTGCACGAAGAAACGGTAATATGGACAAATACCGTTACCGAAGTGTATGTGGAAGATAATGCAGAAGTAAACCATTATGTGCTGCAAAGCGGCCAGCTTAAAACAAGGGTGGTTAACCATACTGAAATAACCCAGCATACACACAGCCTTTACAATAACTATACGGTTACCTTGCCCGGTGCTGAACTGGTACGTAATAACCTTAATGTAAACCTGGTGGCGAAGGATACGGAAACGCACCTTTTTGGTTTATACCTTGCCGCAGGCCAGCAATTGATTGATAACCACACCACGGTAGACCACCGCAAGCCCAATTGTTTTAGCAACGAGTTGTATAAAGGCGTGCTTGCCGGTAACGCAAAGGCGGTTTTTAATGGCAAAGTATTTGTACACCAGGAGGCACAGAAAACAAATGCCTTTCAGCAGAACAATAATTTGCTGTTGAGTGAGAAAGCAGTGATTGATTCAAAACCGCAGTTGGAGATATTTGCCGATGATGTTAAATGCAGCCACGGCTCAACCATTGGGCAGTTCAGCAAGGAGTCGCTTTTTTATCTAAGGTCGCGCGGTATATCCGAAACATCTGCCCGCAGCCTGCTGGTAAAAGCTTTTGCATTTGATGTGGTTAATAAAATTAAGATAGCCGCTTTACGCGAGCATATTGAACACCTTATTACACAAAACCTTGACCAGTGGTATAACTAATTACCCTGCATTACAAATAGTTTTTTGGCGCACTGATTATAAAACGCTTTCAACATAACACCCGCAAAGGCGCTGTGTTTAACGGCAAATGTTTGCGGGGTGTATAAAACGCTTAATACAACGGTTGTGTAAAACAAGCCGTTTGTAAACAATCAACAACAAAGGCGCAGCCGTTTTTCATCAGTGTTAAAAGTGTGGTTTTAAACAGTTTGCGTAACGTGTTGTTTGAGTAAAATAAAGCTTATGTACCAGAGTGAAGCAGAAATATTAACCCACGGCATTGATGTTGATAAAGTAAGAGAAGATTTTCCCTTGCTAAAAAGAACGGTGTATGGCAAGCCTTTGGTGTATTTTGACAATGCTGCCACCAGCCAGAAACCCAATATTGTAATTGATGCCATTGATGATTATTACCGCCAGTACAACAGCAATGTTCACCGGGGAGTACACTCATTAAGCCAGCAGGCCACCGATGCTTACGAATATGCCCGTAAAAAAGCGGCCGCGTATATTAACGCAAAACATACACACGAAATAATTTTTACGAGGGGTACCAGCGAAAGCATAAACCTGGTAGCCGCTACGTTTGCCAAAAAGTTTTTGCAGGCGGGCGATGCTGTGCTTATCTCGGCAATGGAACATCATTCAAACATTGTTCCCTGGCAAATGGTGTGCGAGGATAAAAACGCCAGCCTTGAGGTGATAGCCATGAACGAACATGGCGAACTGTTGATGGATGATTTTGAAAAGAAGCTTACTGATAAGGTAAAGCTGGTGGCCGTTACGTATGTATCTAATTCACTTGGCACCATCAACCCAGTACCGGAAATTATTAAGTTGGCACACGCCAAAAATATACCTGTGCTGGTGGATGCGGCACAAGCCGTTATTCATTTACCTATCGACGTGCAGGCGCTCGATGCCGATTTCCTGGCTTTTTCGGGCCACAAAATTTACGGGCCCACCGGCCTGGGTATTTTGTACGGTAAGGAAAGCTGGTTGAATGCACTGCCACCCTACCAGGGTGGTGGTGAAATGATAAAAACGGTTACGTTTGAGAAAACAACCTATAACGAGTTGCCTTATAAATTTGAAGCAGGCACACCCGATGTGGCAGGTGCCATAGGGCTTGGCGCTGCCATTGATTATATTGAAACACTGGGCCGCGATAATATTTTTAAGGCAGAAGAAGAACTGCTGGCGTATGCCATGCAGGCATTAACAAATGTAAAAGGGCTGCGTATAGTAGGGCCATTAACAAACAGGGTAGGTTCTATCTCCTTTTTGCTGGATAGCTTTCACCCGTTTGATGTGGGAGAGATATTGGATAAGCAGGGCATAGCGGTACGCACGGGCCACCACTGTACACAGCCTGTAATGGACTTTTTTAAGATTCCTGGCACGGTTAGGGCTTCGCTTGCATTCTACAATACAAAAGCCGAAATTGACCAATTGGTTAAGGGGCTTGAAAAAGCAAGGATGTTATTAGGGTAGCAAAGGTTAAAAGCATTGAAGATGACGATTAACGAATTACAGGACGAGCTGGTGGAGGAATTTAGCTTCTTTACCGACTGGATGGAAAAGTACGAGCTTATCATCCAACTGGGTAAAGAATTGCCTTTGGCAGATGAGCAATATAAAACCGATGATAATTTAATACGTGGCTGCCAAAGCCGTGTATGGTTGCACCCCGAATATAAAGAGGGCAAAGTTTATTTTACTGCCGACAGCGATGCACTTATCACCAAAGGGCTTGTAGCCATGATAGTGCGGGTGCTTTCGGGCAACACACCTAAGGAAATTGCCGAGGCTGATGTGTATTTTATTGACCGTATTGGCCTGCGCAACCACCTTTCGCCAACGCGCTCAAACGGGTTACTAAGCATGCTAAAGCAAATGAAATTATATGCAGTAGCCTTTCAGGCGCAATCGCTTCAAAATTAAGAGTATGGAAAATTTGTTGCTGAAAGAGAAAATAGAAGAAGCGCTGCGCACCGTGCACGACCCCGAAATACCTGTAAATATTTTTGAGTTGGGCCTGGTATATGGCATTGACATAGACGATG
Organism: uncultured Parafilimonas sp.; assembly: GCA_964598675.1. GTDB lineage: Bacteria > Bacteroidota > Bacteroidia > Chitinophagales > Chitinophagaceae > JABDFW01. Next base: position 104 of record CAZRDD010000030.1, on the reverse strand, counting down.
ATAATAAAGTTAAAATAACCATGACGCTTACTGCGCCAGCCTGCCCTGCTGCCGGGGATATTCTTTTTACGGTCGAAGATAAAGTAAGGGGTGTGGAAGGCGTG
>CAZRDD010000029.1:17732-19547 GCA_964598675.1 uncultured Parafilimonas sp. | reverse complement strand
ACCATTCTCGGTCAACTCTGCTTTCATCGGTATTACTATCTGTGCTGGATACATTGTTTTCCCTCCGTTTCTTTTTTAAGAACACAAAACTAAATGAAAATGAGGAACAGTAAAAAAGTAAATTTATGCCATTATGGCGCTTTATTTTTATGCAAAAATGCAAAAATGTGACAATATGGCTTGTTTATTTGGAAGATATTGACTTACTGGCATTTGTAAACCTTGATTTGTGCCGTGGTATGCAATTTGAAAATATACCTGCATAACCATTTACAAAAACTAAAAATTAATAAGTTATGACACTCGTAAGAAACAACTACAGAAGCCTGAACAACCTGTTTGATGAATTGTTTAACCAGTTGCCTGCAACCGCCAATAAAGAATTTGGCCTGCATGTGCCACCCGTAAATATACATGAAACAGCCGACGCTTTTCATGTAGAAGTATCTGCCCCTGGTTTAAACAAGGAAGATTTTAAGGTAAACCTTGATAAGGGTTTGCTTACCATCAGCTACGAAAAGAAAACGGAGACTGAGCAAAAGGAATACAAAACGCACCGCAGGGAATTTACTGTAAACAGCTTTAAACGCAGTTTTACGGTAGAAGACAAGATTAACGAAGATGGCATACAGGCCAAGTACGAAAACGGTGTATTGAAACTGTTGCTTCCTAAAAAGGAAGAAGTAAAGGTTTCGCCTAAAGAAATTGCAATATTATAATACAAAACTATTTTTCATAAGCAGTTGGTTTTGGTTTAGTGCCCCTGTGTTTTTTAACACGGGGGATTTTTTTTACCCAAACCCGCAGTGCCATATATTTTTTATATTGCGCATACAAAACTAACCCATGCGCAAGTGTATTATTATAGCCATACTGCTTCCCCTGTTTTATTTGGTACATGCCCAGCAACCCAAGCGGGCCAGGGATATAGGGATACCTTTTGATGGCACCCCCGGAAAATGGAATGCCATTACCGATGTGCAGGGGGTGGAGGTTGGCCAAACAACCCTTATCAGCGGCGATGGGAAGCTTAAAAAAGGGGTAGGCCCGGTGCGCACCGGCGTTACGGCTATACTGCCCGGTGGTAAAATGTACACGCCTGTATTTGCCAACTGGCACATGCTTAACGGCAATGGCGATATGACGGGCACCCACTGGGTTACAGAGTCCGGGTTTTTAGAAACGCCGGTGATGATAACCAATACCGGCAGCGTTGGCGTGGTGCGCGATGCCACCCTTGGCTGGATGGATAACCACCACTATTACAATGCCGAGGCAGACAGTGTTTGGTATGCTTACCCGTTGGTGGCCGAAACTTACGATGGCGTGCTGAATGATATGAATGGTTTTCATGTGCATAAGGAAGATGCCTGGCATGCCCTTGACAGCGCTAAAACCGGCCCGGTGGCAGAAGGTGGCGTGGGTGGCGGCACGGGCATGATATGCCTGGGTTTTAAAGGAGGTATAGGTAGCGCCAGCCGGGTGATTGATAAAAAATTGGGTGGCTATACCGTTGGCGTGCTGGTACAAACCAATTTTGGCAGCCGTACACAGCTAACCATAGCCGGTGTGCCGGTGGGCAGAGAGTTGCAGGATACACTGCCTATGATTTATAACGGCGTTACCGAAGTAGCCAAAAATAATATACCCACCGCCAGCGACGACAGGGGCAGTATTATAGTAGTGGTGGCAACCGATGCGCCATTGCTGCCGCACCAGTTAAAGCGCATTGCGCAGCGCGTTCAGTTAGGTATTGCAAAAGTGGGCGGCATTGGGGGCAATGGCTCCGGTGATATTTTCCTGGCTTTTTCAACG
>CAZRDD010000029.1:0-17722 GCA_964598675.1 uncultured Parafilimonas sp. | reverse complement strand
GCGAGAGCGCTGGCGCGTCATCGGAAGGCTAGAAGGCCAGGAAGGACTGCGATGCCAACGCCAACCGCGAGAGGGCCGGCGAGAGGTGGGAATTCTACAAGGACCAGCGCGGCCAGCACCGCTGGCGGGCTTTTTCAACGGCCAACAAAACGGCCTTTAGCAGAACGGAAGAACGCACCGTTACCATGTACAGTAACGATAACATCAACGCGCTTTTTACCGCCACTGTTCAGGCAACCGAAGAGGCTATTATTAATGCACTGGTGGCCGGTAAAACTACCACCGGTATTAATGGTAACACGGTACCCGGCCTGCCGCACGATGCTGTAATAAGGCTGTTAAAAAAATATGGGCGCATAAAATAACCCGTAACTGGCGCTTAGCCTTTAACCAGCACGTTGCCTAGCAGGCATGGGGCAATATCAGCCGGTTTATTTGGTTGGGTGCTACTGCCAGTTCCACACCACTACATTCCATTCATCCATTGCATCCCTGTATGTGTAAATGGTTTTAAAGCCCACTTTTTCGTGCGCCCGTTGCGAGCGTGGGTTGGTGGGCGATATTTCTGTAATAAGCATATCAAACGTATGCTGGTATATTTTTTTATGGTGCTGGTACAGCATGTTAAAAACGCCTTGGCCGCGGTAGGCTTTATCAATGCAAACCTGGCCCATGCAGTAAAAATTATATTCGCTCAGCAGCCTGCCATTGTAGGTTAAAGCGGCAAGGTGGTTAAACATGTTTTGCAGGTCTTTATGAAAAGGGGCCGCCTGCCGCATGGTTACCAGTGCATAGCCCACCACTTTATCATCATCCTTTACAATTATATGCGGCGCTATATTTTGCAGTTGCTGCAACAGGGTAATGGGGTATTCCCAGCTAACAAAGCCCTCTTTCTCCTTCTCCGCCGGGGTAACATTATGCCGGTAATTTAGCTTGTTAAGCAGGTGTATCTGTTCAATTTCATCCTGTGTAGTAACGGTGGTGGCGTACAGCATGCGGGCAAATTAATAAACAACGGTAAAAAGGCAACTGTATTAAAATAAAATTTAATGGTAATCATGCCCGGCACTGACCTGTGTTAACTATATTTTTTCTCCCTTTTCCCAATTTTGTAGGGCAATCTAACCAAAACATAATAACAACTTAGTATATGAAAAAGATACTTGTAGTTTTTAACGGTGCCAAATTTGCCTATCATGTGCTGGAACAGGCCATAGCCATTGCCCGGCAGGATAACTCCTTATTGGTGGGTATATTTTTAAGGCCGCCCACCTCCTCCGAAACCATTTACCCGTTTATTAACGACCTGGCCCTTACCGGCAGCAGTTATTACCTGCAGGATGCCTCGGTGGAAGATGCTGCCATTATAAAAACCAACATCACTATATTCAGGGATACCTGCGGTGGCGCTGATGTTAATCACTCCATTCACCTTGATAAGGGTACGCCTGTAAATGAATTGCTGAAAGAAAGCGTTTTTGCCGATTTAATTGTTGTTGATGCTATGGCCGATTTGTATACTAACATACCCGGCTTGCTAACGCCATCCCTGCGGGAGCTGCTGGCCGACAGCCACTGCCCGGTGCTGGTGGTACACGAAAAAGCGCAGCCTGTTGATAAGGCCATCCTTACCTACGATGGCAGCCCATCAAGCATGCACGCCATTAAAATGTACAGTTATCTTTTCCCCCATTTGCGCAAAGCGCCAACGCGCCTGGTAACCGTTAACGAGAGTAAGGAGCCTGTTTTGCCCAATGCGGCCAATGCCACCAACTGGCTTAAAGTGCATTTTACCGGGCTGGTGATAGATGTGCTTAGCGGCGAAACCAAACATGCGCTTAAAAACTACCTGGAAGATAAGCAGGCAAACGCCCTTATAGTGATGGGGGCTTATGGCCGCAATGCCGTATCGCGGCTTTTACGCCAAAGCCTGGCCAACTATATTTTATCAAACACTACTATGCCTTTGTTCATCACGCACGAGTAAACAGCGTGTTACAGCCAGGTAAAAGGGTCGGTACTGGGTATATGGGTAATTTTAAGTTCAGGTACTTTGGGTTGCAGCCAATCTACCAGCCATTCCATGCCCGGCTCCTCGCTAACGCTGTGGCCAAGTACAATAAGGGCTGTTTTAGCGCCAAGCTGACGGGCATCCCTTATATATTCGGCTGTTTCCCATTCGCTTAATTCGCCCACTATCAGCACATCGGGGTGGTTTTTTTCAACAGCGCCCACCTGCATTTGCCCGCCCCAGGCACCGGGCAGTAAGGCAGCGGTGCTGCACACCTGGTTAAGGTTGCCAATTACGCGCAGGTGTTGTATGTTAAGGGTGGTTTTAAGGTGCAGGGCAATATCCTGTAAAGTGGCAGGCGGCAGGTTAAGTACGGGGGTACCCGTTTTATAATAGTTAAGCCAGCCCGCTTTGCTTAATACACCATGGGTTATGCCGTCTGGCTTATAGGCATGCCAGTAATCGTGAAAGCGCCATACCGCAATGCCGTACTTATCAAGCAGGGCCTGCTTTTGTTTAACCACATTGTTGCCCGGTACCCATTTGGGGTCGTCCAGGTGGTTATAAAACGTAGGCTCGTGGGCTATAACAAAATTAGCCCCCAGTTTTGCAGCCTCCTCAATAAGCGCAATGGTGGTAAACATGGTGGTAACAATACCGGTTACTTTTTGCGTAGCGGTGCCGCTTTTAAGGGTATCAACCGTTTGCTTAAAGGGGGCACCAGGTATTTCTTTTAAAATAACATCCATTACATCCTGCACGGTGTATTCTTTGGCATCGCTAAAAAAATCTCCGGCCTGGCTGGTAAAAGGTGCGGTAAGCAGGCTTGCTGCACCCGCTGCTTTAATGGTGTTGGTTATAAAGCTTCTTCTTTTCATGGCTTGTAATATGGCTTTGCTGTAAAAGTAAATAGTTGTTTTTACCGGCATGTAATGTAAGTAAAAACGTTGTATTGCAGCAGCATGCAGGCGATGCAATTTTTACGCAAACAAACTAAAACAGGTGCCTGCTTTTAAAATATGCAAAAGGGGCGCGGTTATTGATTATAAAACAAAGGCTGTTTAATACAGCCAACAAATACCTAATATGAAGAACAATACAACACCCAAGGCCGAGGCTGAACTGCTTGCTGATAAAGGCATACAGGTTTTACCAGTTAAATTAATAAAATCTGTGGATGCAATTGATGAAGGCCAGGACGACAGTAATGTTAGTGAAGAAGAAATAGCCCTGCTGGAAAGAACAAGTGAAAGCATGTTTACTCAGGATGACCAGGATGTTTTTAATGCTGAACTGGATAACAGGGATAATGATGGCGAATTGCTGAATGAAACAATTAATACCTCGGGCAGCGACCTTGATGTGCCCGGTGCAGACGATGATGATGATGATGCACAGGATGAAGCTGATGCCGATGAGGAAAATAGTATTTACAGCCTTGGCGGGGATGATAATGATTAAATGATTTTTCTATATTTTTATCAATCTTATTGTTTAAAAATAATGCTATGGCGGAAGAAATGTCAAAAAAAATGCGGATAAAATATATGCTCTTTTTTATGGGTGTGGTGGTGTTTTTTGTGTACATGGTTTTAACCAACACAAAACCGTAGTGTACAGGCATATTGTTTTGTTGTTTGGCAAAACTGCGTATGCAGGTATAGTACCGTTATGTGTGGTTAATGTTAGGGGTTACTATTTAGTCTTCAGTAGCAAAAGCGTCCTGGTGCTTTACTAAAAGCCAGCTATTGCCTTTTTGGTTATCACTTTTAAAATGTACTAAAGCAAATTCGCCTTTAAGCTTGTTGCCATTAAGCAAAAAGCGTAATTCACCCGCTTTTAGGGCTGCAAGTGCCTGTATTTCATTAAGTGGCTCGCGGTTATGGTCAATGGGGGTAAACAGCCCGCTGTCCCAAACAGTAATTTCCCCGGCACCATAGTTACCTTCTGGTATCCTGCCTTCATAATCAATATAACTAACGGGGTGGTCTTCCACCATAACAGCCAGTCTTTTATCTTTTGGGTTAAGCGATGGGCCTTTGGGCACCGCCCAGCTTTTAAGCACACCATCAAGCTCAAGCCTGAAATCGAAATGCAGGTGTGTGGCTGCATGCCTTTGTACCACGAAGCGAAACTGCGTTGCCGCACCGGCAATGCCCTGCGGCTCAGAGGTTTCCTTAAAATTTCTTTTAGCGTTGTAAACTGCGAGCGCCATAACCGGGATGCTTTTAAATTGATGAATTGATTGTTTGTGTGGTGTATTTGGCGGTGTAATATAAGCTCTTTCCCCGCCACATGGCATATTCATTTTGCCATCCCCCTGCAAAGCGGCTTCTTTGGGGGTAAAGATTGCCTATTTCAATGGCCTGTCTTGTTTATACGCAGCCTTATTTTGTTGTGCAACGGGTGGCCATTACATAATTCCCAACCGTTTCTTGCTATCATTCGCCATTATTATTTACATTGGCTGTAATATAAATTACAGTTTGTGAAAAGAAGAGATTTTTTATACCTGGCAGGTTTGGGCATGGGTGCGGCGGCATTGCCGGTTAACGGGTTTGCAAGGGAGGTGCCTGCTGATATGCCCTGGCACAGGGGCGATGCTTCCATTAAAAAGCAACTGGCCGATGTGGCCTTGAATGCCGCCCGCAGCAAAGGCGCAACCTATACCGATGTGCGTATTGGGCGTTATCTTAACCAGTCTATACTCACCCGCGAGAATAAGGTGCAAAACATCGCTAATACCGAGTCGTACGGCATGGGCATACGTGTTATTGCCAATGGCAGCTGGGGGTTTGCTTCCACCAACGTGCTTACCACCGATAATATTGCCGCCACTGCCGCGCTGGCCGTGGCCATTGCTAAGGAAAATGCAAGGTTGCTGATTGAGCCGGTGCAGCTTGCGCCGCAAAAAGGGTTTGGCGAGGTTAGCTGGCAAACGCCCCTGCAAAAAAATGCGTTTGAAGTGCCTGTTAAAGATAAGGTTGATCTGCTGCTGGCCGTTAATGCTGCGGCCCTGGGCGGTGGCGCCAATTTCATTAATTCATCGTTGTTTTGCGTAAACGAACAAAAGTATTTTGCCTCTACCGAGGGCTCGTATATTGACCAGGATATACACCGACTGTGGCCCACTTTTACCGTTACAAAAGTAGATGCTGCTACGGGCAAATTTGAAACACGCAATGCTTTAAGTGCGCCTGTTGGTATGGGGTTTGAATACCTTGAACCCGATAAACGCGAGGAGCTGAACGGCATATTTACCATTTACAAAAAGCGGTACAATATGGTGGAAGATGCAACGCTTGCCACCGCGCAGGCTGGTGAAAAGCTTAAAGCCAAACCGGTTGAGCCGGGTAAGTACGACCTGGTGCTTGACCCCACCAATTTGTTTTTAACAATACACGAATCCGTTGGCCATCCTACCGAGCTTGACAGGGTATTAGGTTATGAGGCCAATTTTGCCGGTACCAGTTTTTTAACGTTGGATAAATGGGAGTCGAAAAAGTTTGCGTTTGGCAGCAGCCTGGTAAATTTTATGGCCGATAAAACCCAGCCCGGCAGCCTGGGTGCCGTGGGGTACGATGATGAAGGGGTGCAATGCAAAAACTGGCCGTTGATAAAGGATGGCATACTGGTTAACTACCAGGCCACGCGCGACCAGGCGCATATACTGGGCCTTGCAGAAGGGCAGGGCTGCTGCTATGCCGATAGCTGGCACAGCGTGCAGTTTCAGCGTATGCCAAACGTATCGCTGCAGCCGGGCAAAACACCGCTTAGTGTTGATGAGATGATTAAGAACGTAGAGAAAGGCATTTACATTTTTGGCCGTAATTCATATTCTATTGATCAGCAGCGGTATAACTTTCAGTTTAGCGGCCAGCTTTGTTTTGAAATAAAGAATAGCAAAATTGCAGGCCTGCTTAAAGATGTGGCTTACCAGGCCAATACGCAGGAGTTTTGGAATGCCTGCACCGCCATTGCCGATGAAAATGACTACCGCTTGGGCGGCTCTTTTTTTGATGGCAAAGGCCAGCCCGGCCAGGTAAGCGCTGTATCGCACGGCTGCTCAACGGCACGCTTTAATGGCATTAACGTAATTAATACAGGGAGGAAGATATAGGGATTGAAAATGTAAAACTGTTGATGCTGCAGATGTTTTTCAAAATTGTATTACAAGGCTGCCCTTTAAATAGTGGCTGCCTTTTTTATGTGTTAAGCTGAATGATTTGTTGCCCGTAAACTTTACGGTGATAATTGTATTTGCCAGCAATGCCTTTTTTACTATATGTTTTTACTTTAAACACTAACTCGTTTTTTATACCAGGTTTTGTAAAAAAATGCAGGGTTTATATTAACTTAATTAAATATGCTTTTAAGTGTTGGCTGCTTATTGGGCTTTTACCGAAATGTGATTACCTTAACGTATGCAGTAAGATGAATTGTTGCCAATACAAATAAATACAGTATCTTCACGCAGTTAGTATGAGAATATAGAATTATAAAAAGTGACCCATATATATCACTCTTCCTCTTTCTTTCATCTCTGAAAAATACCAAACAGTAAACCTGTTAAACTTCTTACACTACATTCTTTATTTATTTAAGGTAAATTTTTGTAAAGCAAATGTTGTATAAAACACACAGCACTGCAATACCTTTTTACCAATTACACCTGCGTTAATTTAACTGTAACGCATTAAACAAATTATTATGAAAAAAGCCATTTTTTTAATGTCTGCGTCCGTATTACTTTTTTGTGCAACTATCTCTGCCCAGCAGGCCACCGCAGATTCTGTTTATCCCAAAGCCAACACCGATTCTCTTTCTTTAGTGAAGAAGATTAGTGGTTATCAATTAAAATTAGGCAAACTGCAGAATGAAGTTGAGCAAAAAACAAAAAACAAGCAGGATGCTTCGGCAAAGGCCCAGCAATCTGCGGATGATAATGTAGCAGCAGCCAACAAACTGAGTGATAACCCCGATAGTAAAAAACTGGCGCGCAGGGCCAACAACAGTGCAGGCGATGCCAAAAGCGATGCAACAACCTCCAGAAAAGAAACTAAAAGGTTAGATAAACTTAACAGTAAAATAAGCGATTTAACGAAAAAGATTGCTGAGGAGCAAGCTAAATTGAATAAGTACATAACAGCAGGTTTGCCTACGCCACAATAAATAGGCTATTTGCAGGTATAACGGATTGTTATAAGGTGTTGGTATATAAAATTAAGAGGGTAATTTTATGTGCCAGCATTTTTTTTGCAGTAAATGCTCTACTATACGGCAGGCCCCTGTTGTGCCAGTGCAAGCTTTTGCCTTAGCAGCTTTTTTTCGGCGGAAGAGGTAGTAAGGGCCAGGCTTGTTGCAAGCAGTTGCTGTGCCTGTGTATAGTTGTGCAGCGTAAGGTACATATCGCCTAACACCGCGCCGTAAATGTATTGTGTTTGTATAAGTGTGTTTATGCCGGGTATGTTTAAAATTTCGGTTACGGCTTGTGCCGGCTGCCCGCTTTGTGCCAATACCACTGCACGGTTAAGCATTACAACAGGGGTGCTTTTTTTATGCAGCAGCATGTTATACAACTGCAGCATCCGCTGCCAGTTTGTTTGGCTAAAACTTGCGGCCATACAGTGTTCTGCCGCAATGGCTGATTCTATATGGTACACTGTAATATCATCCCCTTTAGATGAAAGGTTTAAGTACCAGTAGCCTTTTTTTATCAACGCATGGTTCCATTTGGTGCGGTCCTGGTGCTGTAATAAAATAATGCTGTTGTTCTCATCCATACGGCTGTTAAACCTGCTGGCCTGCAAACACATAAGCGCCAGCAAAGCAAAAGTGGCCGGTTGTGCGCCAGCTTTATTTTCACTCAGCAATTTGCAAAGCCGCATTGCTTCTGCACATACATCCCTGCGTATAAGTTCATCTGCTTTAAGGCTGTTGTACCCTTCGTTAAACAACAGGTACAGTACGGTATATACTGTTTCAAGCCGCTGGTGCAGCGCAGCACCGCCGGGTATTTCCAGCACAGTATTATTTTCTTTTAAAAACTGCTTTGCCCGGTATAGCCTTTTTTTAATGGTGGCCTCGTTGGTAAGCAGCGCCCTGGCAATTTCTGCCACACCAAAGCCAGATGCTGTTTTAAGCGTTAGGGCCACCTGGTCTTCCTGTTTAAGGCTGGGGTGGCAGCAGGCAAATATCATCCGCAGCTGGCTGTCGCCAATTTCATACTCGCTAAAAAATTGTTCAATAGCAACCTCCGTTTCCAACCCGCCTGCAATATGGGCGGCATGCTGTTTCATCAGGTTTTGCCTGCGTAAAATATCAATGGCTTTGTTGCGGGCGGTTTGCATAAGCCAGGCGGCAGGGTTGGCGGGCATATCAAACTTCCACAGTTGTACTGCTTTTAAAAACGCTTCCTGCACCACATCTTCGGCCAGCTCCAGGTGGTGCATGCCAAATATGCGGGTAAGCACAGCAGTCATCTTTCCCGCCTCGTGGCGAAAAAGATGATCTACAATTTGCTGTGCTGGTGGTTGCTGCATAAATGTGTTTAAAACTTTACCACTTCCCTAACCTGTACGGTGCTGCCTGCGGGCAGGTCGGGGCAGGCTTTGCTAATTTCGGCCGCTGCATCAATATCGGCAGCCTTTACAATAAAATAGCCGCCTACAAGCTCTTTCGTTTCGGCAAAAGGGCCATCGGTAACAATGCCCCCGGGGCCTTTTACAGTTTTGCCTGCTGCATGCAGGGCCTCGCCCGATACATACAGCCCTTTGGCCTTAAGATCGTTAATCCAGCTAAACCATTGCTGCATGTTGGCCTGCATGTCTTCGGGCGATGCATCAGGGTTTCTTTCAGCGTTAATAAAAATCAACATAAAATCTTTCATAACCGTTTTTTTAGTTTGGTGAATAATGTATTTGTGTAAACAACGAACAGGCTTGTTGAGGGAGGACAAAAGTTGAGATTTTTTTTTGAATATTATTAAAAATAGGTGATGGATATTTTAATGCCGCTTATCCGGCGGTGTTACGCCGCTGTATAACGTGCTTGCATTAATTTTACGCCGCCCGGCTTAACGGCTGGCGTTACCATGACTAACAATACCAGTGTTTATAATATGCCTAAGGGGTACGACGGCATGCGCACAGCATTACGCTCGTACCGGTTTTTGCGCGACCCTATTAATTTCATCTGCACCAATATGGCCCTTTTTAACGGCACCTACTCCGCCAGGTTGCCGCAGTACCCTAATTTTATTATTACGCAGGATGCCGCTTTTATAAACCATGTGCTTAGGGATAACCATACCAATTACCACCGCTCGCCATTAAGCTCGGGTCGCGTGGCGGAGTATTTGGGCAAGGGCCTGCTTTTTGTAAATGGCGAAACATGGCTAAAGCAGCGCAGGCTGATACAGCCGGGCTTTCACCGCGAAAAAATACAGGCACTTTACCAAACGGTAACACGTACTATTGAGGAGTTTTTGCAAAACTTTCCTTCCCGTGCATCTGTTGATGTATACCCCCTGCTGCACCAGCTTGCTTTTAATGTGGTTATTAATTCGTTGTTCGATATAAGGTTGTCGCCCCAAACCATGCAGCTTTTAAGCAGCAACTTTAACGATATACAGGATTTTGTTATTAAGGATATTAACCAGCCTTTCCGCAGGCCTTTTTACATATTAACCGGGGCGGAAAAGAAAACCCTGCAAAAGTCTGATGCTATAAAACGGGTGTTCAACAGCATTATACAGCAACGGCGGCAGTCAACAGAAAGTCATAACGATTTGCTGGATATGTTGTTACAGTCAACCTACGAGGATACCGGCCAGCACATGACCGATGAGCAGGTAATTGATGAGCTGCTGGTGTTTATGTTTGCGGGCCACGAAACCACGGCCAATACCCTGGCCTGGCTGCTGCACCTGCTTGCTGCAAACCCGCCGGTATTAAATACCCTTACACAAACCATACAGCAAACACCCCTGTACGATAGCCCTAAAAGCGAATACATAACCGCTGTAATAAACGAGGGCATGCGGCTTTATCCTGCCGCCTGGATGAACGACCGCGTAGCGCTGGCCGATGACAGCTTTGATGGTTATACCTACCCCAAAGGCACCATTATTATTTCGTTTTTTTATGGGGCGCACCGGGATAAGGCTTTGTGGCCCGATGCCGACGTGTTTAACCCCCAGCGTTTTTTAGATGAAACGGGCAAAGCCAGGAAATATAAAAATTACTTTCCCTTTGGTGCAGGCCCCCGAATGTGTATAGGCAATAATTTTGCCATGGCCGAAATGGCTTTTTTTCTGCATGCTTTTTTAAGCAGGTTTACGGTAGCGCCTGGTGGTAAGCCGCCCCGTATGAAGCCTTTGTTAACCCTGCGGCCCGATAAGGTGCTGCTGCAGGTAAAAAACAGGTAAGGCATGAAAATTGTGTTTGATGATTGCAAAAGGCTTATATTTTAACCGTGTTAGCAACGTTTTGGCTGATGCCCGGTATGCACTGCCGTGGCGGTTTTTAAGAGGGGTACTACAGATGAAAAGTTTTTATATATTTGCTGTTCCCGCTTAAGTGCCGTATAATCAAATCGCGTTCATGAAGAAATTTCCTTATACCCGTTTTACATGGGTGTTGAATATTTTTGTTTTTTGTGTTTGCGCACTTGTTATTTGCGGGTATGTATTAGGGATTGAAGAGTTGATGAGTACTTCCCCCACGCAATCTATAATGAACCCCGCCACCGCTATTTTACTCATACTTTGCTGCTGCTGGGTTGCGGTGTATTTACGAAGGCACGTAATAAAGTATTCAGCCTATATATTAAAAGGGCTGGCTGCATTTGTGCTGTTGTGTGGTATAGAAAAGGTGCTTGAATATGGTGACATTATCCACTTATACTACGACCGGTGGCTATTTTGGGACATTTTAAAAGAGCGGCCTAATTACAATCCTGTGTCCCGTAATGGAGCAGTACTGTTTTGCATTACAGGCCTGGTAATGCTTAATGCGCCCCGCAAAAGCAATACAGCGCGCTTAATAAGCGATGCACTGCGCCTGGCAGGGTTTATTACGGCTTATTTTAGTTTGCTGGGTTATGTTTACAAGTTTCCAGGAAATTATACGATTGGCCCGCTGGCCCCTATGGCGTTAAATACGTCTATCTGTTTTGTACTGCTGTTTTTTAACCTCTTTCTGTGTTTGCCCAAAGGGCCTTTTTCGGCTGTAATAAGCTCACCGTACCTGGGGGGTGTTATCTCCCGCCGGGGGGTGCCATTGCTGCTTTTAGTGCCGTTGCTGTTTGGCTACTTCAGGCATCTGGGGGCAAAAACAGGCTTGTACGATGCTGAATATGGCATAGCTCTTTACACGGTGCTTGTAGTGCTGGTAATGTTTATACTGCTGTACATATACTCCAGCAACCTTAACCGTAAAGACCTGTCGGATAAAAACGGGCAACTGCGTATAGCCGAGAGTGAAGAAAAATACCGTACCCTTTTTGAGAAGATGGGGGAGGGGGCCATGTACCTTGATAAAAACGCCGTTATAAGTTTTTGTAACCCCGCCCTTTGCGAAATAACGGGCCTGGATATGCAGGCACTGGTTGGCCAAAATGTTACCGGTATATTAGCCGATACTGATGACCAAAAACTGTTTACTGATGCGTTGAATAACCCTGATGATAAAAGGCACAGGGGGTGCGAAATACAGCTTAAGCATAAAAACGGCCAGTTGATATGGGGCTATGTTAGTAAAAGCGTTTTGTTTGATGCGGTGGGCAACACCACTGCGTTGTTTTGTACTATAACCGATATAACCGAACGGAAAAAGCAGGCAGAAGACCTGGAGGTGTTTACCTTTTCTGCCGCGCATGAGTTAAGCGCCCCGCTGGCGCGCATGGAAATGATTGCCGAAATGCTGGTAAACAATACCGCAGGCCAGGTAAGCGGCGAGGCGCAGATGCTTATTACCGCAGCTGCAAAAACATCTGCCGAAATGCGGCGCATGCTGGGCGGGCTGCTGCAGTTTTCGAAACTGGGGTCGGCACAGGTGGTTAAAGCAGCGGTTGATGTTAACCGGCTTGTACAAACCATTGTGGAAGATAATAAATACCTTAACCCTGTTGCACGGGTTGAGATTGAAATGCTGCCGGAAGCCTGGGCCGATGAGCAGGCATTAAGCCATGTGCTTACCAACCTTATAACCAATGCGCTTAAATATTCATCGCGGGTGCAGCAGCCGCTTGTGCACGTGGGTTTTTTAAACGAGAAGGGCAAAAAAGTATATTTTGTAAAAGATAACGGTGTTGGGTTTGATATGCAAAAAGCTTCAAAACTGTTTGTGCCTTTTCACCGCTTTCATACCCATTTTGATGGTAACGGGCTGGGACTGCCCATTGCCAGGCGCATTATTGAGAAACACGGCGGCCGTATATGGGCCGAAGGCGAACCCGGTAAAGGGGCTGTTTTTTATTTTACACTACAGTAAAACTTAGTGTAAAAACCAACAAGGCAACTGTTGTACACATGGGCAGGTACATTGTTTTATTATTTTTGTTGATGCTGCTTATTTGCTGGTTTATCGCTTTGCTCAATAGCGTTACAACAGTATACGTGTGCGACGCAACCGGGGCTAAATAGTAATACTGCAGCCTGGGCCAAAAAAAGAAAATATTAGCCACAACTATAAATAAAAAGCTTTTTAAACCTGCCTGTATGTTTAGTAACTACTTTAAAACCGCGTTTAGAAACCTTTGGCGCAACAAGGTTTTTTCGCTAATAAACATTATTGGCCTTAGTGTTGGGCTTGCTTGCTGTATGCTTATTTTTTTATATGCAAAAGATGAGCTGAGCTTTGACCGTTTTAATGAAAAAGCTAACCGCATATACCACCTTACGGCTGATTTTAAAAGCCCCGAAGGAAACATTACCAAATCATCCAGCACGGGTATGATGCCCGGCCCTAATTTTACGGCACAGATACCCGATATTGAGGGTTTTGTACGAGTGGGAAGAGAAAATTTTACCACCAGGCAGGATGCAAGGGTTTTTGACCAGGAAGTTTTATATGCAGACAGTAATTTCTTCTCTTTTTTTACTTTCCCCATGTTGCAAGGCAACCCTGCAACAGCTTTAAAAGGAGTGTACTCCGTTGTGCTGTCGGAGGAAGTGGCGGAGAAATATTTTGGAACGCCAAAAGCACTCGGAAAATTTTTGGAGGTAAAGGTGGGGGACGCTTTCAAAACATTTATGGTAACAGGGGTTACAAAAAAATCGCCTCAAAATTCATCCATCAAAATAAAAATGATGATGCCGATGCGTTTTTTACAAACCCTGAATGCTGATAACCGGTGGTTTAATTTTTACCTTAATACATTCTTTTTATTAAAGCCCGGCGCAAACCCAGCAACCGTGCAGGCTAAAATGGCAAGGGCATTTGAAAATGACTCAAAAGAACAGCTAAAAGAGGAGCAGGTTAAATATGGGTTTAAAAATACCGTAAGTTTTGGCCTGCAGCCACTGCTGCAAATGCACACCAGTACAGATTATCCGGCTAATAACGGATTAACTGATGCAAGCAACCCTGTGTACTCGTACATACTTACGGGCATAGCAATGTTTATTATGCTTATTGGCTGTATAAACTTTATAAATCTTACGGTTGCACGTTCGTTAAAAAGGGCTAAGGAGGTAGGCATACGCAAAGTAGCCGGCAGCTTGCGTTACCAGCTTATTGCACTGTTTATGGGTGAGTCGTTTGTGCTTAGTTTTATTGCTTTCTTTTTTGCCATATTGCTGGTAATATTAGTGCTGCCCTTTTTTAATACGGTGGCTAATAAAGCGCTTTCGTTTTCGTACCTGTTAGATGCAGGTTTAATAGCAGGGTATATAGCCATATTTTTTGCAACAGGGCTGCTTGCAGGGTTTTACCCTGCGATGGTACTATCGGGGTTTAACCCAGTGCAAACATTGTACAACAGGCAAAAATTTGCAGGCAGAAATTATTTTTTAAAAGGGCTGGTGATATTGCAGTTTACGCTGGCTACTTTTCTTATCATAGCCACCATTACCATATACTCCCAGTTTAATTATTTAATGCATTATAACCTTGGATATAACGATAAAAATGTTGCTGTTGTAGATGCTGGCTATATGATGAGTGATAAGCTGGCCAGCTTTAAAACCGAACTGCTTAAAAGCCCTTTGGTAACAGGCGTTTCGGCTGACGATGGCGGAAGGTGGCACAGTAAAGCGCACATAAACAATGGGGAGGAAATAAATTTTGATATTAAGCAAATTGATGAAGATTACTTGCCGCTGTTGCAAATAAACATGGCTAATGGCCGCAACTTTTCAAAAAGCTTTGTGTCGGACAGTACGCAGAGCGTGTTGGTAAACGAAACATTTGTAAAAAAGGCCGGATGGAAAAACCCGGTAGGGCAGGTGGTGGACTTTAATTACGACAATAAAAAATATACAGTAACAGGTGTTGTTAAGGATTATCACTTTCTATCGCTTACACAAAAAATTGAGGCGCAGCTTTTTACCATGCGGCCAGATAACCAGTACCGGGATGTATTTGTTAAATTGAAACCTGGCAGAACCGCCGATGCGCTTACGTATGTTGAAAAAACATTTAAAAGGTTTTTTCCGTTAAACCCATACCAATACACGTTTAAGGATGCTGCAAATGCGGAGCAATATAACAGCGAAGCCAAATGGAAACAGATAATATCATTTGGGGCATTGCTTACCATTTTTATTTCGTGTATCGGCCTGTTTGGGCTGGCAACGCTTACTGCCGAAAGGCGTAAAAAAGAAATTGGCATACGCAAAGTATTGGGCGCTTCTGTGCAGGCTATTGCAACAAAACTCTCCAACGACTTTTTAAAGCTGGTTATAATAGCCGCGTTAATTGCTGCGCCGGTGGCATGGTGGGCCATGAGCCGGTGGCTGCAAAACTATCCTTACCGCATTGCTATAAACGGGTGGATATTCTTTTTTGCAACCATTGCAGTGCTGCTTATAGCATTGGTTACTGTTAGCTTTCAGTCAATTAAAGCCGCAGTGGCAAACCCAATAATGAGTTTAAGAACGGAATAATTTAACACTGCCCTCTGCACCAGGTGGGGGGAGAGGGCAGTGCTAAGCAGCCTGTTTGTTGTTATTGTTGATGCTGTTTATTGCTACTCCATGCCCAATAGTGTTACAACCGTACAAGAGTGCGACGCAACCGGGGCTAAATAGTAATACCATAGCCGGGGCCACAAAGTATAAGCATTGGTTATGGCAGTTGTTTGCCATTATAAGTGTTGTTGCGCAACGCCAATAAAATACTTTATGCCTTCCTGTCGGCGCCCTGCCTTTCAATCATCCAGCCGGGGTATTCGGCAGGCAGTTTGCTTACTTCGTTCAGTTGTTCCAGCTCATCGCTGGTAAGCTTTACATCAATGGCTTTGAGGTTGTCTTCAAGCTGCTCAATTTTTTTAGCGCCTATTATAATGCTGGTTACCACCGGCTGGTGCAACAACCAGGCCAGTGCCACCTGCGCAACGGATATGCCTTTGGCCTGGGCAATGGGCTGCATCACATCAATAATGCTAAAAGCACGCTCTTTGTTTACCGGCGGAAAATCGAAGCTGGCCCTGCGGCTGTCTTCGGGGCTTTGGTTTTCGCGGGTGTATTTGCCGCTCAGCAGGCCGCCCGCCAGGGGGCTCCAAACCATAAGGCCAATTTTTTGGTCGGTTAACAAAGGCACCAGCTCCCTTTCAAGGTCGCGGCCCGCAATGGTATAATATGCCTGCAGCGATATAAATTTTGCCAGCCCTTTTTGCTCGCTGTAGCCCAGTGCCTTCATAATGTGCCAGGCGGCCAGGTTGCTGCAGCCAATGTAGCGTACTTTACCGCTTTTAACCAGGTCGTCCAGCGCGCGCAGTGTTTCCTCCAGCGGCGTAATGGGGTCGTAGCCGTGTATCTGGTACAGGTCAATATAATCGGTCTGCAGCCGTTTAAGGCTGTCCTCCGCCTGCGCTATAATGTGTTTGCGGGTAAGACCGCTGCCGTTAGGCCCTTCAGCCATTTTGCCCCTTACTTTGGTGGCGATCACCAGGTCGTCGCGCTTCAGGCCCAGGTTAATAATGCTTTGGCCGGTCATCTGCTCACTAAGCCCCTCGCTGTACACGTTGGCAGTATCAATAAAGTTTATGCCCGCCTCAATGCTGCGTTTCACCAGGTCGTCCACCTCCTGCTGGGGTACGCGGCCAATGGCCGTCCAGTAACCTTTGCCGCCAAACGTCATGGTGCCTAAACATAACTCCGATACCTTAAGCCCCGTGTTGCCCAAAATGTTGTACTTCATAGATTGTTGTAATTAGGCCCTGAAATTAAAACAGAATACAGGTAGCTGCAAAATTATGTTTGTGTGTACACCTGCGTGCAGTAGCCGCCGTTGCGCGGGCAAGGGGTTATTTGCCGTTATGGGGCAGTATATTCGGTACCCTCCGGGGTGTTGGTGGGGCTTTCAAAATCAAGATGGTAGCCATCGGGGTCGGCAATGGTGGTAACCCACATGCCGTTGCCCACAAACGGGCGGCCGGGTGTTAGCCCTTTGGCGCAAAACTCGTGGTAAAGGGCCAGCGCATCCGCACATTGAAAGGCGATAGATACGCCTGCGCCGGGCTTGCCTTCGGCAGGGTGTTTTTGCACCCATTCGCTGGTGGGTTGCTGCAGCATCAGCGATACCATATCGCGCGTAAGCCAGCACCATTCAATTACGCCACGGGGTACCCATGTATTGGTAATGGCAAAGCCAAGCCCATCGGTATAAAACTTCAGCGAGGCCTGCATATTGGCCACCCTGAAGAATGGTACCGCCAGTTTTATATTTGGGGTGTTTTCGGCCGGTGATTGCATGGTATGAAATTAAGAAAAACAAATAGTTTAAGATGATAAAATGGACTAACGGTTTCTGTACATGGTAAGCGTTTGCAGATGTTGCGCAAAACAGGTGTGCAGCAGCATTTGTACAGAAGTATTAACTTGCATACACTGTAACGCATTACCACCACCCGTAAATATGTACACCATGCCTGCCACCGTTAAAACTGCTTTTGTGCCACAGCTTGTTATAAGCCACGGCACCATGAACCTGGATTTTTACATACACGCTTTTGGCGCGGTTGAAACAAAGCACCTTACCAACGATGATGGCAGCATACATGTATCCGAAATGTTTATTGACGGGGCGATGTTCCATTTTCACGAGGAGGCATGGAACGATACCACTTTTGCCCCCGCCAGGCACCAGGGCGTAACAGCCATTATTGGCCTGATGGTCGCCGATGTGGATGCGGTGATGGCACGCGCTGTAGCGGCCGGTGCAATGGTTATCAGCTCCGCGCAAAGCTACGATTACGGTTACCGGCAGGGCACGCTGCGCGACCCCCTTGGCCACCTGTGGCTTATTGAGCAGGTGATATAATGCTGCCCCTGTTTTTGTTTGTTGCCATCCGCAAGGGGGAGTAGCTTACCCATATTTTTTGTTGCTTGCATACACACATCAGCATCAGCACTGTTTTGCTGGTAACCTGTGCGGCGCTATTTTTGGCAAAATATGCAGGCTTTGAACAATCCCCTGGTGGCGGTGGTCATCCTTAATTATAACGGCTTACAATACTTACAAAAGTTTTTGCCCGTGGTGCTTG
>CAZRDD010000028.1:0-19874 GCA_964598675.1 uncultured Parafilimonas sp. | reverse complement strand
CGCATCCTCCGCCAGTCTCCTGCTATCAGGAGCATGGTGGCCGAAACCATTTTAACACCCAACGATTTTATAGCCCCACTGTTTATTGATGAGGGAGAAAATATTGCTTTTGAAATACCCTCCATGCCCAACTATTACCGCTACTCGCTTGATTTAACCATTAAAGAGGTTAAGTTGTTATGGAGCCTGGGCATTAAAAGCGTGTTGCTGTTTGTTAAAGCTGCCGATGATACAAAAGACAACACCGGGCTGGAAGCCTGGAACCCCGATGGCCTGATGCAGCGCAGCATAAAAGCAATTAAAGATGCCGTACCAGGCATGGTGGTAATGACGGATGTAGCGCTTGACCCATACTCCATTTATGGGCATGATGGCATTGTAAAAGATGGCGAGATTGTGAACGACGAAACAGTGGAAGCCCTGGTAAAAATGAGCCTGAGCCACGCGGCTGCCGGTGCCGATGTGGTAGCCCCCAGCGATATGATGGATGGCCGCATTGGCGCTATACGCCAGGCGCTGGAACAAAACGGCTATACAAAAACAGGCATTATGGCATACAGCGCCAAATACGCTAGTTGCTTTTATGGCCCGTTTCGCGATGCACTGGATAGCGCACCTGGCTTTGGTGATAAAAAAACCTACCAGATGGATTATGCCAACCGCAGGGAAGCCATTAAGGAAACCCTGATGGATATTGAAGAAGGTGCAGATATTGTAATGGTAAAGCCAGCATTGGCGTACTTAGACATTATTCGCGAAGTGAAAGATGCTGTGGATGTACCAGTAAGTGCCTACAACATTAGCGGCGAATACGCTATGGTAAAAGCTGCCGCCAAAATGGGCTGGCTTAACGAGGACAAAGCCATTTTAGAAACACTTACAGCCATTAAACGAGCTGGTGCCGATTTAATAGCCACCTATTTTGCCAAAGATGCAGTGAAGCTGTTAAACGCTATTTAAGTAAATTTGTGTATAAACTCTTTTTATGGGTGCCACAGCTATAAAATACATATCGCCAAAGGAGTACCTTGAAGCAGAAGTATTGGCTGATAAAAAACACGAATATTTTGATGGCAACATTGTTGCAATGGCCGGGGCAAGGGAAGCGCATAACAGGATTGCTGCAAACCTTATTGGGGGGCTTCATTCTTTTTTAAAAGGAAAAACCTGCGATGTGTTCCCTTCAGATCTCAGGGTTGCGACACCCACATCTAATTCTTACATGTATCCAGATGTGAGCATTGTTTGCGGAGATATTCAAAAAAAGGAAGGCGAATTTGATACCTGCACCAACCCATCCGTTGTCATTGAAATTATGAGCGAAAGCACCCGCGAAAAAGACCAGGGATACAAATTTTTCTATTACCAGCAAATACCTTCGGTAAAGGAATATATTCTTATTGACTCTTTAAGCTGTTATTTACAAACTATCCAAAAACAACAGGATGAGTCCTGGAAGTTTGAAACCATTGAGCATATCAGCGCCAGTTTAGCGATAAATACCATCGGCTTGAACATGCCGCTGGCAGATATTTATTACCGTGTGTTGTTTGCTCAACCTAATAATTAAAATTTAATAACATGTTTATTATAGAATTAACCTACAAGGTACCCACAGCAGAAATTGATGCACACATGGCCCCTCATATTGCCTACCTGGAAAAGTATTATCACTCCGGGCATTTTCTTGCATCGGGCAGAAAGGAGCCGCGCGATGGCGGGCTTATTTTTGCCAAAGCATCCAGCAGAAAAAGGGTGGAGGAAATTATAGCAGAAGACCCGTTTAATATCAACGGCCTCTCTGACTACCGGATTATTGAATTCCGTGCCACCAAGAAAAACAAAGGCTACGATGAATTTGTGGGTGAAGACTAATGAGTGATGTGAATCAAACTTTTTGTTGTGGGCTGTAATTAAAAGTGATACATCTCAATATGAAAATTAAATATCAAATATTTGTCAGTTCTACATTTGAAGATTTACGTGAAGAAAGAGAACTAGTTATTAAAGCTATCTTAGAAATGGGACATATCCCTGTCGGCATGGAAATGTTTAGTGCAGGGGATGAAGAACAATGGAAATTAATACAACGACAAATAGATGATTGTGATTATTATGTTGTAATTGCTGCTCACAGATATGGTTCACTTGATGGAAAAATCAGTTACACTGAGAAAGAATATGATTATGCCTTTTCGAAAGGTATTCCGACTCTGGGGTTTATTTTACTCGACTCGGTTGAATGGCCTATAAATAAAAGCGACAGAGACAATGATAAGAAAAAGAAGCTTGATAGCTTTAAGAGTAAAATAAGAAAGAAACTGGTTAGCTTTTGGAATAACAAAGAAGATTTATATGGCAAGGTTTCTATTGCATTAATGAAGCAATTTACCACTAATCCAGGAATTGGCTGGATAAAAGCAAATGAAACGGTCGGTCCTGAAGTTCTGACGGAACTCTCAAGATTGAGCAAAGAAAATTCTGGTTTAAGAGAACAACTTGCTGAAGCTAATGCCCAAGTAGCTAAATCGGAGATAGATGAGTATGCAAAAAAACTTGACACATTACGAAATCATAAAATTGAGATTTCATTTATGTATAATGACAGTAAAACCTGGGAAGAAGGTAAAGAATTTTCCTTTTTAAAAATTTTCAGTCTAATTGCACCAGAATTAATGGTTGAAAAATCTACAGCAGATACAGGTTTTTATATTGGTTCAATGTATAATCCAAATCCAAATCGTGTATTAAGAGAACGTTATCCGATACCTAGCAACATTATGAAGAAAATATTTGGCGACTTAGTTGTTTTAGAACTAGTAAAACCATCCGAAAAAAAGCATAGTTTAAAAGACAATCAAGAATATTGGACAATTACTGAAATTGGGAAAAAAGTCTTTACGATGATTAGACGGGAAATTATTGAAGCTCAAGATTTTGAATTAGAGCAATCTAAGACTAAGGAAAAAAATCAATAATTAAGAGTTAGATGATGCCTTTTATTTTGAAGTAAATATAACTAACAGACGATATAATTTTTTGTTTCGGAGATATAAATAATCGAAACAAAAGATTTTAACCTTTAAGAATTTCATCAAACATCAGTCTCTATATTTAGGTTTTTAAAATTGCTACTGCAAACGCTATGACCTACATAATTTAATTATAAAACAATACCATGGGCTTAGTATATGCCGATATTGAATTAATTAATGCCATTGACTTAGGGTTGGCCAAGCGGCATAAAATTGGGGAAGAAGAGGTAAAGAGGATGCATGTAAATATGCTGGTTGATACTGGCAGTGTTTATATGTGTATTAACGAAACAGTGCAGGAACAACTTGATCTTACCGTTGTTGAAAAACGAAAAGGCCAGCTTGCCAACGGCAGTGTGGTTGAATACGATGTGGTAGGCCCCATTGAGGTGCGTTTTAAAAACCGCAGATGCGTTGTTGATGCAATGGTGCTGCCAGGGGATAATGAACTATTACTGGGTGCCATACCACTTGAGGACATGGATGTGCTGGTTCACCCTTACAGAAGGGAACTTATTGTTAACCCTGAGCATCCCTATTTTGCGCAAATGAGCTTAAAATAACTTTCCTAAAAATGGCTGAAGTTGAACGGTGTCAACTTTGTCTCGGTAAATTAATTACCGCTACGGTCAATCCAACAAAAAATTCAACATCAGCAAGTACTTAAATCTTTGTCATGAATCCAATTATAAACAGCCAGCAGCTTTTTCAACGTGCACAGCAGTCAATTCCCGGTGGTGTAAACTCCCCTGTAAGGGCTTTTAAAAGTGTGGGCGGTACGCCTTTGTTTATTTCAAAAGCCAAAGGTGCCTATTTATACGATGCGGATGGCAACCGTTACATTGATTACATAGCCTCCTGGGGGCCTATGATACTTGGCCATGCTTATGGGCCGGTGGTTGAAGCCATACAGCAACAGGCTGTGTACTCAACATCATACGGTGCCCCTACCGAGCTTGAAATTAAAATGGCTGAGCTTATTATAAGCATGGCACCCAATGTTGACCTGATACGCATGGTTAGCAGCGGCACCGAGGCATGTATGAGTGCAATACGCGTAGCCAGGGGCTACACAGGCCGCAATAAAATAATAAAATTTGAAGGTTGTTACCACGGCCATGCCGACAGCTTTTTGGTAAAAGCGGGCAGCGGTGTGGCTACCCTTAATATTCAAACCGTGCCGGGGGTAACAGCGGGTACTGCCAACGACACCCTAACCTGCGCCTATAACGACCTGGCAGCAGTGGAAAAACTGGTACAGAAAAATAAAGGCGAAGTTGCTGCCATTATTGTAGAGCCTGTGGCTGGTAATATGGGCTGTATTGTACCCCAGCCTGGCTTTTTAGAGGGCATCAGGAAGGTTTGCGATGCCGAAGGCATTGTTTTTATTTTTGATGAAGTGATGAATGGCTTCAGGCTGGCCCTGGGCGGCGCACAAGAAAAATTAGGCATTGATGCCGACCTGGTTACCTACGGCAAAGTAATTGGTGCTGGCATGCCTGTTGGGGCATTTGGCGGTAAAAAACATATTATGCAGGTAGTAGCCCCGTTGGGTAATGTTTACCAGGCAGGCACCTTAAGCGGCAACCCAATTGCCATGATAGCAGGTTACACATTATTATCTATTTTAAAGGAACAACCGGGTTTACTAAAAGAGCTTGACGAAAAAACAGCCTACCTTAAAGAAGGGCTCGATAAAGTATTGGCAGCATCGGGTACGCCGTATGTAATCAATCACCTTGGCTCAATGCTGAGCATACATTTTAGCAGCCACCCTGTAACTGATTTTGCCAGTGCAGCATCAGCCAATAACGACCTGTTTAAAAAGTATTTCCACGCCATGTTAAAGCGCGGTGTGTACCTGCCACCATCGGCTTTTGAAAGCTGGTTTTTAAACAATGCACTAACCAAAGAAGACCTTGATGAAACCATAAAGGCCACCAAAGAAAGCCTTGAAGAAATATTAACCGCCTAAATAACTTGCAGCAATAAAAAATCCCGGCAACATCAGTTAGCCGGGATTTTTTTATTTTTTAAACCTTGCGGGCAATTTCACCCCCATCAAAGCATGTATATTTTTAAGCCCCTTCTTCTGCCCTTATACCAATTCTTTCAATTTACTTACCACGGCATCCAGTTCTTCTTTGGTATTGTGCTTACTAAAGGAGAAGCGAACGGTAACTCTTTCAGGGTCGTTGTTAATGGCGCGTATAACGTGGCTGCCCTGGTCGGCACCACTGGTGCAGGCACTGCCGCCCGAAGCGCAAATGTTGTTCATGTCAAGGCTAAACAACAACATTTCGCTTTTATCCGTTTTAGGGAAGCTTACGCTCAACACCGCGTACAAACTGCGGCCCAGCGGGTCGCCATTAAATGCAACACCCGTAATATTTTCCTGCAACTGTTGCATCATGTACACCTTAAGGCCATGTATAAAAGCACTGTCTGCTTCATAATTGGCGGTTGCCATTTCAAGTGCTTTGGCAAAACCTACAATACCGTACAGGTTCTCCGTACCGGCGCGCATGTTGCGCTCCTGCGAGCCCCCCTGTACAAAAGGTGTTATTTTAATTTTCTCGTTTATGTAAAGTATACCAACGCCTTTTGGCCCATGAAATTTGTGGCCGGCACCAGTAATAAAATCAACCGGTGTATTACGCAGGTCAAAAGGAAAATGGCCAACGGTTTGCACGGTATCGCTGTGAAAAATGGCCCCGTATTGTTTGCACAAATTGCCGGTTGCGTGTATATCCAGCATATTACCGGTTTCGTTATTGGCGTGCATAAGGGTTACCAGGCTTTTGGCGGGGCTGTTTTTAAGCAACTCCTCCAGGTGGTCCATATCAATATGCCCGGTGGGCAAAATGTTTACATAGCTAACAGTGGCTTCGCCTGTTTTCTTCAGGTGGTCAACAGTGTGCAGCGTGGCGTGGTGCTCAATAGCCGATGAAATGATGTGTTTACACCCCAAATCTCTAACCGCAGCTGTTATAGCCGTATTACTGCTTTCGGTACCACCGCTGGTAAAAAATATTTCGGCGGGGTGGGCATTCAGCAATTTGGCTACCAGTTTTCGTGCATTCTCAATAGCTAAGCGCGTTTCCCTGCCATAGCTGTATATAGATGAAGGATTGCCAAAATTGGTGGTTAGGTAAGGCATCATTGCATTAAGCACTGCCGGGTCAAGTGGTGTGGTAGCCGCATTGTCTAAATAAATTCTGTTCATGATGCCTCAATTCCTCCGTAATATTTTTTAGTTCTTCAAAGCGCAAAAATACATAATATCACTCTATTGATATTGTGTACAAAAGGCGGGGCTCAACAAAGCCCTTTACATGTGTTTAATATTAAGGTTACGGCCTTATCAATCCCAACCAACTTGCAACCAAACACCGTGGGTAAAAGTTGATACCTTTCGTGGCAATTATTTCCGAAATTTGCCGCATGAAAATAGTTTTAGCGCAGCAGAATTATCATATTGGCAATTTTGACAGCAACCTTCAAAAAATATTAGCAGGTATTGCAGAAGCTAAAAAGCAGGGGGCAGAACTGGTGGTTTTCAGCGAAATGAGCGTTTGCGGCTACCCCGCCCGCGACTTTGTGGAGTTTAACGACTTTATTAATAAATGCTACCAGTCAATTGACATTATAAAACAGCATGCTGATACAATAGGCGTGCTGGTAGGTTCACCAGCACGTAACCCTGTGGCACAGGGCAAGGACCTTTTTAATGCGGCCTTTTTTTTATACGAGAAAGAAGTGAAAGCGGAGATACACAAAACACTGCTGCCCACTTACGATGTGTTTGACGAATACCGTTATTTTGAACCAGCCTACGGCTGGGATATTGTAGAGTTTAAAGGCAAACGCCTTGCCGTAACCATTTGCGAGGATATTTGGAACATTGGCGGCAACACGCTTTACCGCACCTGCCCCATGGATGAGCTGATTAAGCAACAGCCGGATGTAATGATAAACCTTAGCGCATCGCCTTTTGACTACATGCACGATGAAGACCGCAAAAGCGTGGTTAAAGCCAACGTGCTTAAATACAAGCTGCCCATGTTTTATTGCAATGCAGTAGGCAGCCAAACGGAGATTGTGTTTGATGGTGCATCGCTGATATTTGATGCTGCCGGAAACCTTTGCAAGCAACTGCCCATGTTTGAAGAAGCTATTGAAGGCGCTGTGCTGTTTGATAATGGTACGCTGGACGCACCGGTTATTGAGCATGCAGGCAATGAAAAACCAGCCACCTGGAGCCCCGCCCGGCTGAATGACACCCTTAACATTAACCAGATTTACCAGGCGCTGGTAATGGGTATACAGGATTATTTTAAAAAAATGGGTTTCAGCAAGGCCATTCTCGGTTCATCTGGCGGGATAGACTCGGCCGTTACGCTGGCACTTGCCTGCGATGCGCTGGGCAAGGATAATGTAAGGGCAATATTGATGCCCTCGCCATACTCCACCGAACACTCCGTTAACGATGCCATACAGTTAAGTAAAAACCTGGGCAACCCTTACGATATTGTGCGTATTAACGATGTGTACCAGGCGCTGCTAATCACGTTAAGCCCTATTTTTAACGGGCTGCCTTTTTCGCTGGCGGAAGAAAATATGCAAAGCCGCACGAGGGGTAATTTGCTGATGGCTATCTCCAATAAATTCGGCTACATTTTGTTGAATACGTCAAACAAAAGTGAGCTTTCCACTGGTTATGGTACGCTGTATGGCGATATGGCCGGGGGGCTTGGTGTATTGGGCGATTGCTATAAGCAACAGGTATATGCACTGGCGCGGTACATTAACCGCAACGGAGAAATCATTCCACAAAACATTATTGATAAAGCCCCAAGTGCTGAACTAAGACCCGACCAGAAAGACAGCGACAGCCTGCCCGAGTACCAAATATTGGATGAAATATTGTACCAGTATATTGAAAGGCGGCTGGGGCCTTTAGAAATAAAAGCATTAGGCTACGACAGCGCCCTTGTTGACCGTATTTTAAAAATGGTAAACACCAACGAGTACAAGCGCAACCAGTTTTGCCCCATTATACGCGTATCGCCCAAAGCATTTGGGGTTGGCCGCAGGGTGCCTATTGTAGGCAAGTATTTAAGCTAACATTAAATGGTTACGGCTGCCCGTTTTTACAAGAATAAATCGGTTTGTAAGGGGCCGCCAGGTACCACGCTGTAGCCGCTAAGGTCGGTTATGCCTTCTGCTGCAAGTACCTGTTCATCAATAAAGGTATTGCCGGTACATTCTGCCGCAGGTTTCTGTAAAATGTAGTTCGCTGCATCTGCAATAATATCCGTGGTGCGGCTACGGTTTATCAGCCATTCTCCACCTAAAAGGTTTTTAACGGCAGCGGTTGCAATAGTGGTGCGGGGCCATAACGCGTTTGAGGCTATGGGCACACCTTTAAACTCTTCCGACCAGCCTATGGCAAGCATACTCATATTGTACTTGCTAATGGTGTAGGCCACATGCGGGCCAAACCATTGCGGGTTAAGGTTTATTGGGGGCGACAATGTTAAAATATGCGCATTGGCTGACTTTTTAAGCCAGGGTATGCAGTGCTTGGTTACCAAAAAGGTACCGCGCACGTTAATGTTGTGTATCAGGTCAAAACGCTTGGTGTCCGTTTGCTCCGTATTGGTAAGCTGTATGGCCGATGCATTGTTTATTACAATATCAATACCGCCAAACTGTTCCGCCGCTTTTGCTACGGCGGCTGCCACCTGCTCCTCGTAGCGCACATCTGTTTGTATAGCAAGGGCTTTGCCACCAGCGGCTTCAATTTCAGCAGCCGCAGAAAAAATGGTTCCACCCAAACGGGGGTCTTCTTCTGTGCTTTTGGCAGCAATTACAATATTGGCACCTGCCTTTGCAAGCCTTAATGCAATGGCTTTACCAATGCCCCTGCTTGCGCCAGTAATGAAAACGGTTTTGTTGTTGAACGGCATAGCAATAATTAAATTAACCAAAAGGTAAGCACCAAATTTCAAAAAACAATGCAACCCTCAATAACCACCTCAACTCAACCGGTAAGTATTACTAAGGCCAGCCTAAAAATTCCTTTATTACCACTTCGGTATCATGGCATGCTTTTTCAAGGTTATCATTCATAATAACCTTGTCAAACTGGCTTTTAAACGAAAGCTCGTATTCAGCTTTTTTATAGCGGGTTTCAATACTTTCCAGCGAATCTGTACCCCTGTTAATCAGCCTTTTTTTAAGCTCTTCTATAGAAGGCGGCTCAATAAATAATGATAAAGAGTTTTGCGGAAACTGCTGCTTTATATGTATTGCCCCCTGCACATCAATATCCAGCACCGGCACTTTTTCTTCGCCCCAAATACGGCCCAGCTCCGTTTTTAAGGTGCCATAGTATTTGCCCTCGTACACCATCTCCCACTCAATAAAAGCGTTCTCCTGTATTTTGTGCTGAAAGTCTTCTACAGATATAAAATAGTAGTCTGCACCATTTACCTCACCAGCCCGTGGCTGGCGCGTAGTTGCTGATACGGAGAATGTTAACTGCGGGTATTTTTGCAGCAAATACCTGGTAATGGTTGTTTTACCTGTGCCGGAAGGCGCTGTAACAATAATAAATTTTTGCGTTGGCATATACAAAGAAAGGAAGTTTAGGTGTTCTTTTAAAGTTTGCAGGCATATGTTTTTAGCCAGAGGCTAGCCCCTATGCTTACATACGCATTACCTGTAAGCGCTATAAGCTGCTATGCCAGGTAACTTTGGCTTCTGCCGGGCTGTTGCGCCTGCCAGCTTTAGCAGGTTCATCAGTGTAGCCCAGGTAAAGCAACCCAATCATTACATCTTCTGCGGCAAGGCCAAAATAGGTTTTCATGGCGGGCTGCATCACCGCACCGCCTGTACTCCATAAAACGGCAATGCCCAGCGCTTCTGCACCCAGCAATACATTTTGCACAGCGGCGGAGGCGGCACAAATTTCTTCCAGCATTGTTATGTTGGGGTTGTTGCCACGTTGCATGTATACTGCAATAATATGCGAAGCTTTGTCGCCGGTATGTTGCAACTTTTCATATTTAGCTGCATTAAAAGCGGCTGCGGGGGTATGCTGCTTGTACATTTCAGCATGTGCAGCACAAAACTGCTGTACAGCCTGGTTGCTGTAAACCACAAAACGCCAGGGCTCCGTAAAACCGTGTGTGGGTGCCCAGTTGGCCAACTGCAATAACTGGCTCACCTCTGCATCGCTTATCTTCTTACCATTCATAATTGCGGGCTTGGCGCTGCGCCTGCCGCTGATAATCTTCTCAAGTATCTCAAATTGTTGCATGGTGCAAAAATAACCACGAATGGCCTGAAGGACTGTTACGATTTTGGCAATGATTCATCCGCTGAAACATCACCATAAGCTTTCCTGTTACGAATGGCTTACAAACAAAAACCCCCGGTTTGTCATTACAACCCGGGGGTTTTTACTAAAAATTACTATTCTGACCTTGGTGGCCTTTTAGGTAAAATAAGGCTGTCTGCAGGGTAGCGTGCTTTAATAGTATCGCGTACGGTTTGGCACCACGCATATAGCTTTTGTTTTTCTTCCTCGGTAAGTTTGGCGTCGGTATGAATCCACAAATAGGAGTTTAATGGCATATCGCCCTCCTTTACTTCATCAATACAATCCTGCAGGCGTTTGTATTGAAAGGCAATACGGCCACTGGCAAAATTGCTGAAGTTAAGGTGCCATTTACCCTCGTTAACATGGTTATTAAGCCACCATGCCACCGGTTGAATGTTGTTGTACCAGGGGTACTCGGTGTAATTGCTGTGGCAATCGTTACAGGCTTTCTTTAATATGCCGTTTACATCATCGGGTATTGCTCCGTACACTTTACTAATATCGGTTGGCAATACTTCGGATGACTGGTTTTTAGCAGGATGAAAGAACTGTATAATGACTAACACAACCAGCAGGGCTATGGCGATTTTTTTCCACCTTTTCATATAGCGTATTGTTGTTTAATAAATAAGAACGCAGACTATAAAGCTAAGGATTACAAAACATTCAAAATCTTATAATCTGCGTTCAAATTTGTTTATATCAAAATATCGCCAGTCATTTCCTTAGGCACTGGCAAACCCATTACGGTTAATATTGTAGGGGCAAGGTCGCCCAGCTTACCAGGCTTAATGGTGCCTTTCCAGTCATTATCAATAATAAAAAATGGAACCGGGTTTAATGTATGTGCTGTGTTGGGGCTGCCATCTTCGTTAATCATATAATCAGCATTACCGTGGTCGGCGGTTAAAAATACGGTGTAGCCGTGCGCAAGGGCTGCTGTAACTACGCGGCCCACGCAGGTATCAACTGTTTCAACAGCTTTAATAACGGCATCCCAAATACCGGTATGGCCTACCATGTCGGCATTGGCAAAGTTCAGGCACACAAAATCCGGGTTTTCGGCTTCAATTTCAGGCACCAGTTTGTCAGCCAGTTCCTTTGCACTCATTTCTGGCTGCAGGTCGTACGTGGCAACCTTGGGCGATTGGGCCATGATTCTTGTTTCTCCCGCAAAAGGCACTTCGCGGCCACCGTTAAAAAAGAAGGTAACGTGCGGGTACTTCTCTGTTTCAGCAATGCGTATTTGCTTTTTGCCGTTGGCGGCCAGTATTTCGCCTAAAGTGTTTACCAGGTTATCTGTTTCAAAAATAACGTGTACATCTTTAAACGATTTGTCGTACTCCGTCATAGTGGTGTAATGCAGCTTAAGGGCATGCATGCCCAGGTCGGTATGGTCTTCCTGCGTAAGTACATGGGTAATTTCGCGGCACCTGTCCGTACGAAAGTTAAAGCAAATAGCGGCATCGCCATCCTGTATGGTGGCCAGTGGCTTGTTGGCTTCATCAACAATAACTGTTGGTTTTATAAACTCATCGGTAATATCGGCGCCGTAACTCTGTTCAATAGCACTAACAGCATTGGCTGCTGTGGGGCCTTCGGCCTTTACCATTGCATCGTAGGCCAGCTTAACACGCTCCCAGCGTTTATCGCGGTCCATAGCATAATAACGCCCGCTTACCGAGGCAATTTTACCGGCAGATGTTTTTAAATGCTCTTCCAGTGCTTTTACATAGCCCAGGCCGCTTTTAGGGTCAGTATCGCGGCCATCGGTAAAGGCATGTATAAATACATTTTCAAGCCCCTGCTGTTTGCACACATCGCAAATAGCTTTCAGGTGGCTGGTATGGCTGTGTACACCACCATCGCTCACCAGGCCAAGCAAATGCAGGGCTTTATTATTTGTTTTAGCATATTCAATGGAGGCCAGCAGGTGCGGGTTGGTGGCAAACGAACCATCCCTAACAGCAACATTAATGCGTTGCAGCTCCTGGTAAACAATACGGCCAGCACCCAGGTTAAGGTGCCCCACCTCGCTGTTACCCATTTGCCCATCGGGCAAGCCCACAGCTTCTCCACATGTAATAAGGGTTGTATTAGGGTATTTTGCGTATAAAGAAGATACAAAAGGCGTTTGCGCATTTTGTATAGCATCCGATGATTTTACTGCGCCGAGGCCCCATCCATCCATTATTACCAAAATAACTTTCTTCTGTTTCATGTAGTTTTTTTAACTTTTATTTTATAATATATTGATATTTAATCTATTAGCACTATATGCCTTGCTTTTTTATTGCATAAAACTACGTTAATTTGTTGTTTTAGTTTACCCATAAAGCGGTTAATCATTAAACTTTGGGTTAAATTACATTGTCAAAAGAAACAAATACATAGTAATGAAAAAGATTTTATTAATAGCTGGCCTTGTATTTTCGCTAATGTCGTTTACACTACTGGCTACCGGTGATGAAGTGGTAACAGCCCTTAAGCAGGGTAATGTTACAGCGTTCAGCAGTTATTTTGATAATGTTATAAGCCTTACATTGCCTGATAAAGCGGAAATAAAGAATGATGAAAAAGGTGCAGCCACCACTGCCATAAAAGACTTTTTCGATAAAAATGGCGTTAAAAGTTTTGAGCTTGCATCGCAACGCGAAATGGGCGGTACCATGTATGTTGCCGGTAAACTTACCGGTGGTGCAAAAAGCTACAACATAACTGTTATGATGAAGAACAAGGACAATAAACCTGTTATCATTACGGTGCGCATCAACTAAAATTATTGCATTGTGCTGATGCAGCCTTTTGCTTAAACAATAAAGCAAAACCTGCATCAGCACTTTTTGTGCCTATACCCTTCATGTTTTACTTCTCAATACCCAAAGCCCTCATATACACCATACGCAAAATATATTTCACAGCTTGTTTGCCGTTGTACCGCGTATAAACATACTAAATTACCTTGCCGTAACATGGCCTTTCATTAATATTACGCTGGTTCTAAAAAAATTCTGCAATTTTAAAATATTCGCAATTCAAGCCCGTCTATCTTAAATATGATGGATGGGGTAATGACGATAAATGAAACTATGGCTGATAACCGCAAGCGCAATATAACAGAGGTGATAAACACCTACAGCAGGCGCTTGCTGGGCTTCATCCGTAAGCGTGTAGCCAACCCTTCTGATGCTGAAGACATTCTGCAGGATGTATTTTACCAGCTTGTTGATAACACACAACCCATAGAGCAGTTAACAGGATGGCTTTTTACTGTTGCACGCAATAAGATAACTGATAAGCAGCGTAAGCACAAGCCAGACTTACTGGAAGATTTATTTGCGGGTGAAGAAGGAGATGACCTTGGCTGGGCAGAATTGTTTTTTGATGCAAAAGATAACCCTGAAACAGAGTACTTGCGCAGCATGTTTTGGGAGACACTTAATACAGCATTAAATGAGCTGCCGGCCGAACAGAAAATGGTTTTTGTGATGAATGAACTGGAGGGGATACCATTTAAAGACATTGCCGCACAAACGGGCGAAACCGTTAATACATTACTCTCGCGCAAACGATACGCAGTATTGCATTTGAGGAGCAGGCTAAAAGTATTGCGCGACGAATTATTAAACTATTAAAAAAAAGTTATGAGAAAGTTTTGGATAGGTAAAGCTTTAATGATGCTGGTTTGTGCCGCAGGCATATTTGCACTTTTTAGCTTTATAGTAATGAACCTGTGGAACAGTATTTTGGCTGTGGTATTGCACATAAGTGTTATAACCTTTTGGCAGGCAGCAGGCATTTTATTACTAAGTAAAATATTATTCGGCTTTGGTGGTAAACCGTGGGGCGGGCGCCATGATAAGGGGCATTTGTGGAAGAGGCAAATGATGCAGAAATGGGATACAATGACCCCCGAAGAAAGGCAGAGGTTTAAGCAGGAGTTCAGGAGCAGGTGCGGAAGAGGATGGCAACGTGATGAAGCTACCGAAACATATACTGCCAAAAACGAATAATTTGTACATGCCCGGCCCCCGGGGGGAACTACTTTTAAGCTTTTATTGATGCTGCCTGCAGGTGATGGATGATTATTGTGCAGTGCTAACAAACAGCGCAACGTGTTGTTTGGCTAAAATGCGGCAGCAAAAGTGTAACAACTGCTACAACAAAGGTTAAAAAAAATCCCTCCGGGTGTACCGGGTAAATTAAACCAACTGTTATGGAAATACTTGTTTTTAAAACCAATGTGGAAGACAAAAAACATGTGCGCAGGCTGTTTAAACTGTTCAGGGCATTACAGGGCATTATGCGCTGGAATGTAGACTTGCACGATAATGATAAAGTGCTGCGCGTAGTAACCGCAAACCTCTCGCCCCGCACCATTGAAACCACATTGCAACAGGCCGGGTATTTTTGTAAGGAGCTGGAAGATTAAAGCAACATTGCCCTTACCACCGCTAAGATATTTAACCAATATGAATCAAACACCTACTTTGTACCAATGGGCTGGCGGCAAAGATGCCCTTGAAAAACTTACTGCCGTTTTTTACGATAAAGTACTTAAAGATGAACTGCTGTACCCGGTTTTTAAAAACATGTCTGGCAACCACGCCGTGCATGTAGCCCATTTTATAGCAGAAGTATTTGGCGGCCCCTCACTTTATACCGGTGATGATAAAGGAAGCCATGCCGGTATGGTGGCGCACCATGTAGGCAAAATGCTGGATGAACAAAAACGCAAACGCTGGATGGAGCTGCTGCTTGAAAGCGCTGATGAAACAGGCCTTCCGGCTGACCCTGAATTCCGCTCGGCCCTGTTGGGCTACCTTGAATGGGGCAGCAGGATAGCTGTTTTAAATTCAACCACGCACACTAACCCTGTAAAAGAGGGTGAACCTATGCCTAAATGGGGCTGGGGCGAAACTGGCGGCCCCTACATACCCCACTAAAATTGCGTTATTTCTTTAGCCCAAAGCAAGTTACATTTGGTATAAAAAACCAATAGTATGCTTCGCAGGGTAATTTCATTCCTTCTTATATTTTCAATCATTTATTCTTTTGCTTCTGCACAAAAAACTATCGCTATAAAATGCGGTTACCTATTTGATGCTGCTGCTGGCAAACTACTTAAAGCACAGGTTATAGTGGTTAAAGGCAACACTGTACAATCCGTTACGGCCGCCGCAGATTTTAAGGAAAAAACTGATTCAGTAATCGACCTTAACGCATACACCGTACTACCAGGCTTAATTGATGCACACACCCATGTGCTGCTTCAGCAGGATGTTACCAGCCAGGAATATGCCGACCAGCTATTGAAGGAGTCTATCCCCTACCGAACGCTTCGCGCATCGCGCAGTGCAAAAATTTCTCTTGATAACGGTTTTACCACTGTACGCGACCTTGAAACTGAAGGTGCCATGTATGCCGATGTGGATATAAAAAAAGCCATTAACAATAGTATTATCCCCGGCCCGCGTATGGTGGTTAGCACCAGGGCTATTAATACGGTTGGGCATTATGCTTTAAGCCCTAAGGAATATAACTGGGAGCTTAACTTGCCCAAAGGCATACAGGAAATTAATGGTGCAGATGAGGGCAGAAGGGCTGTGCGTGAACAAATAAGCCACGGGGCCGACTGGATTAAGCTTTATACCGACAGGGGCTATTACAAAGCACCCGATGGCACGTACCACAGCCTGCCAAATTTTACCAGCGAAGAAATTGCTGCCATTGCCGATGAAACCCTGCGCAGCGGTAAAAAGTTTGCCGCCCATGCTATGACGCGGGATGGCATTATTTACGCCATTAACGCTGGCGTAACAAGTATAGAGCATGGGTTTGGTATGGACGATGAATGTATTAACCTTATGGTGAAGAAAAACGTTTATTGGTGCCCTACCATTTATATATGCGATTATATGGCCGAAGGCCGCGAGAAAGAAGGCAACCCTATGGACAGGTTATTTATGCAAACTTTTCCGGCAATGTTTAAAAGGGCGCTTGATGCAGGTGTAAGCATTGTATATGGTACTGATATTGGCGGCTACAGTTGGGATGAGCCACAGGCCAAAGATTTTGAATATATGGTTAAATGGGGCATGACGGGCGCACAGGCCATACAAACAGCCACCATAACCGGCGCTAAGCTGCTTGATATGCAAGGTAAAATTGGTGTGATACAACCCAATGCATTTGCCGACCTTATTGCAGTACAGGGCAACCCCGTTGAAAACGTAAAGCTATTGCAGCAGGTACGCTGGGTAATGAAGGATGGGGTTGTGTATAAAAGCCCTAAATAACATGCGCTTGCTGTTGCATGCTGTTTTACATTTTTATAATGTACCAAATATAAAGAGGAAACCCCGCTGATTGGCGGGGTTTCCTCTTTATAATAAATCTGCTTAATTCTTACGATTATATTAACCTAAAAAGCCAGCTTTCTTTAAAGTTTTAGAGCCTTCACCAATTTTAAAGCCATTCTGGTATATCTGTATTTTGTAGCTGCCTTCCTGGTAGTGGCCATTTTCTGGCTTCCAGTCAAAGCTTACAGGCGCAGCCTGGCCTTGTGTGTATTGTACAGAAACTTGTTTGGTAAATACTTTATCACCTTCATCCCTTGTAGTAAAAGAACCGCTACCGTTAGATGGCATGGTAATAGGTTTGCCATCAGGGCCTGTTACGCATACATACAGGTCTTTAGAGCCACTTGGGGCAACCCTGTTTTCGTCAAGCTGAAAAGATATTTTAAACAGGTCGGCCCTTTTTGCTTTTGATGTTTCAACTTCTTTGCCATTGTGTTTAACTTCAACAGCAGTAATGTTAACACCAGATGCATGCAGTGTTGAAGCAAGGTCTTCCACGTGCGCTTTGGCAGCAGCAGTTTCGGCTAAGCTTTGTTCTGCATGTTGTTTGCCAACGGCAAGGGTGTCTTTCTCCACCGTTAACTGTTGGTTGGCAGCAGTTAACTGCTGGTTTTGTTGTTTTAGCTGGTCAATTTGCGTAAACAGGTCGGTTACCTGGCCTTTTAACTGGCTAATCAACTCTCTTGCAGCACTAAGGTCTTTCTTATTGCTGGCAAGTTCACTCTTTATCTGTTCCCTCAGTTTGTCAATCTGGGTTTTCTTTTCTGCAAGCTGGCCTTTCAACTGGGTGTTATTGCCAATTAATGAGTCTGCTTTTCTTAACTCATCATTGTATTCAGCCTGCAGTGCATTGCGCGCAGAATCAACATTTTGAAACTTGGTTTCAAGTTGCGCTTTTTCGTCGCTGTTGTTTTTGTGCGTAACAGTAATATCATAAATAATGAACGCCCAGGTTGCAACGAGCGCTGTTATTAAGATAGTGTAAATAACTTTACGGTTATCTTTGGGCGGCTGTGCCTGCTGCGGGGCATCAGCAGAGGGGTAGTTCGTGTAACTCATACCTTTGATTTTTGGTTTTAAATTATAATTGTATATATGGGCAACGGTGTAACTCTATGGGATTTGTTTTTGCTTGACATTGAAACCATTCCCCAATATCCATCCTTTGAATATCTTCCTGAAGAATGGAAATCACTCTGGATGGAGAAGCAAACCAAAACCATGCCAGAAAATATAACCCCTGAAGAGGGGTATACGCAGCGTGCAGGTATACTTGCAGAGTTTGGACGAATTGTTTGTATTTCAACGGGGTACTTTTTTGAAAACAGCAACAAGCAGCCATGCCTTAAAATTAAAAGTATTTATGGACACGATGAAAAGGCCTTGCTTGAATCGTTCGTGCAAATAAACAACAAAATATTTCAACACAACAAGCATTTTCAGTATACCGGGCATAATATAAAAGAATTTGATATACCATACATCTGCCGCAGGCTGATGATAAACAAATTGCCCCTGCCCGAATACCTGCAACTGCATGGTGCAAAACCCTGGGAAGTGCGTATGCAGGATACTATGCAGTACTGGAAGTTTGGCGACTTTAAAAACTTTATATCGCTTAACCTGCTGGCCAGTGTGTTAGAGGTGCCCACCTCAAAAACCGATATGGATGGCAGCATGGTGCAAAAGGTATATTACGAGGAAAAAAACCTTACAAAGATTGTAAACTACTGCCAGCGCGATGTGGTGGTGGTGGCCAATGTTATGCTGCGTTTTAATAACCTGCCCCTGCTGGAAGAGCAGCAAATTATAGTGGTTGAATAAATAGTTTGCACGTGGTTTATTATGTATGGTAACCATATATACCCCACCCCTCTATATCTTTACAAAAGGCAAAAAATAATTTATGAAAATAGTTGTTTTGGTAAACATGCTTATATGCGTGGCATGCGTGCAGCAATCGTGCGCACAGGGCGGCAAAGCTAAAATGGACTTTGAAACCTACAACCCGCCCAGCACACTGGTGGTGCCGGAACATAAAGTTACCAAAGCCAAATACCCTTTTATTGATGTACACAACCACCAGTGGGATATGCCTGACCAGGATATACATAAACTGGTAACGGATATGAACAGCCTTAACATGCAGGTAATGGTAAACCTGAGTGGCCGGGGTTACCGCCAGGGCAACGGGCACGATTATGTTGTACGGTCGCTGGAGAATATTAAAAAGGAAGATGCCCGCCGCGTGGTGCTTTTTACCAACCTTGACTTTGATGGCTTTGGCACTGCTGGCTGGATTGATAATGCGCTAAAAGAACTTGAGCTTGATGTACAGTCGGGCGCACGCGGACTGAAGATTTATAAGGACCTTGGCCTGTACCATAAGGATAACACAGGCAAAATAATACGTGTTGACGACCCGAGGCTTGACCCCATTTGGGAGAAATGTGGTGCATTACACATACCTGTGCTGATACATACCGCGGACCCCAAACCGTTTTGGCAGCCGATGGACGAAGACAACGAGCGCTGGCTGGAGCTGGCTACCCACCCCGACAGGAAGCGTACCAATACCGACCCTGCACCGTGGGATACCCTTATTGCCGAGCAGCACCGTGTTTTTAAAAAACACCCCAATACCACTTTTATTGCGGCACATTTTGGCTGGTATGCCAACGACCTGGCAACCCTTGGCTACCTGCTTGACGATATGCCCAATGTTGTGGTTGAGTTTGGCGCCGTTATTGCCGAACTGGGCAGGCAGCCACGCGCTGCCAAAGCCTTTTTTACCAAATACCAGGACAGGATTTTGTTTGGCAAGGATAGCTGGGTACCCGAAGAATACACCACATATTTTCGTGTACTGGAAACGGAGGACGAATATTTTCCTTACCACAAAAAATACCATGCCTTTTGGCGTATGTATGGCATGGGCCTGCCTGATGATATTTTAAAGAAGATTTATTACAAAAACGCCCTGCGCATTATACCAGGGCTGGATAAAACAATGTTTCCCGGGTAGGGATATGCCAATGGCATATCCCCCCAATTCATACAGGAATATCAACCGGCTGTTGCATATAT
>CAZRDD010000027.1:0-20104 GCA_964598675.1 uncultured Parafilimonas sp. | reverse complement strand
CACGCAATTACGCGGGCGAACACAATGTGCATTGGCCTTTTAAGAAATCGGGTATTGCTTTTGTAAGCAATAACGACAGGGTGGTAATACTGGAAGACCAGATGCATGTAACCCAACCGGTGCCCAGGCTGGTAACAACAGACGCGGCCGCTGAACACATTGGGTTGCCTAAAGATTTACACTACCCTTTTTGGTTTGATGTTATAAACACCGATACTACGGTTAATACCATTACAGCCCGTTTTCAACTGGACCTGAACGATAGTGGCAGGCATGAACTTAGTAAAAATGGCATTCCTTTTTCATTTCCTGCAATACAAATGCATAAGGGTAAAGACTACCAGTTTTATTATTTTTCGGCAGATTTTTGCGATAATCCTATCAGCCTTAACACCTCTTATTTTAAAGGCATTGGAATGTTTAAATACCTTTTTTACAGCAGGGTTGACCCCGCTGACAGGGCCGGTTTTTTTTGGCGTTATTACAGGCCGCTGCTCAATAATATTCTTAATGAATATTATGCCGAAAAGCCTTAATTATTTGGGGAAGAAACGGGTATAAATTGAATCAGGCAAAATTTTAGCCCCTGCCAGCATGCGGTTATTTTTCTGTTTAAACTTATCGAAGGCGGCTGTTAATTGTGCGGCTGCAGCAGCATCGTTCAGCAGGTT
Organism: uncultured Parafilimonas sp.; assembly: GCA_964598675.1. Classification (GTDB taxonomy): domain Bacteria; phylum Bacteroidota; class Bacteroidia; order Chitinophagales; family Chitinophagaceae; genus JABDFW01. The sequence goes on along the minus strand of CAZRDD010000027.1, from coordinate 19,433 downwards.
TAGTCCAGCATTGCTGTTAATTTTATACAGGTCCGTTGCATTAAGCATATTTTCATCCTTTATAAAATCAATAAACTCACTCTTGGTTTGCATTAACGGGTATGCATGCGTATTACGGAACGTGCGGGCTGTATCAATGCCAGAGCCCATCCAGCTTACCAATGCCGGTGTTTCAATAGCATACTCGTTTTTAAGGTAAGCCAGCAAGGTAGGGGTAATATCAAAATGGTTTGAGATAGATGCAAATGTAGCGGTGCGCTTTAGCATGGGCGAGTATATTAACAAAGGCACATGGTAGCGGTCAAGCTTATCGCTCATGGGTATTTCTGGCATACGGTGGTCGCCAGTTACAAGAAAAATAGTGTTTTTAAAGTCTGGCCTTTGGGCATAGGCGGTAAAAAAATTACGGAGCGCATCATCAGTATATAAAATGCTTGCATACTGCATTTTAAAACTACGGGCAGCATTCTTCCTGTTTTCGTCAAAACCCAGGGTACTCATCCGCTGTTCAAATTTATTAAGATATGCCTGCTGCTCGTTTATTAAGAAGGGGTCGTGTGTTGAAACAGTGAGTATTATGCTGATGTATGGGTTGGTGCTTACCGGTTTTACTTCCATATAGCGCCTGAACAGTTCTTTATCGCCATACCCCCACGAAAATCCGCCTACGGAAGGCTGCTGTACATAACCGGTGGAAGGAAATGATTTAATATCGTTTAGCTTGTCAATGGCATTTTTTCTCAGGAATACATCCATATTGTCAAAATGCGAATCGCCGCCATAGTAAAACTCCGTTTCGTATCCGTTATGTTTCAGCAGGCTTATAAGGCTAAGGTGTTTGGGCATATTTTCGCCCAACTCAGTAAAACCGTTTTTAGCAAAGGGTAACGAGCCAATAAGGGAAGGTAAAACGGCAAAAGTTCTGCCGCCAGCGCTTAAAAAATTATTCCAGTAAAGCGAATGTTGCGAGAGCGAATCAACAAATGGGGTAAAATTACCGAGGTAAGCACCGCTGTTGGTAAACGCCCTGCCCAGGCCTTCAACCAGTAATATTACAATGTTTGGTTTGGTGGATGATTTTGTTAGAAAAGGCGATAGTACATCCTGCGTTTCGTCTTTGTGTAAAAAGGGGTAATTGGCTTCATCTGGGTAGGTAAACGCTGTAGCGGCAGACGGCGCAACGCCCTCAAAATCGCCGCTATAGGCATCGGAATAAATATCAAGGTCGTTATCGGGTGGATAAAAATGGCTTATGGTAGCGTTATAAAAAAAATACGATTTGTTTAATGAGAGATTATTGCTGTACTCGTTGGTGGAAGGCTTCCAGTTATCTGCAATGCCTGCTATGTTAAACGGTATAATAAACGCAAATACCAGCACCGCTGCAATGGCAAGGCCTTTGCTTGCTTTTACTTTACGGGGCAAATAAATGAACAGCATTATAACCAATGCAATAAATACAATAAATATAATGATGGCCGAAACCGGTACACCACCCGCTGCGCCTACGGTTTGCTTAATATCTTTTATAGAATAACTCCAAAGGTCGCCACCAAGCGGAACAAGCGTGGTAAGAAAGTATTGCACCAGCGAAACCTGCACCAGGCACAGCACGATGCTAATGATGACAAAAATTACGTTCGCTGTTTTTTTGTGCAGGTTGTATATGATGAAGTAGCCTGCAAAAAGCCCAAAGCTGATGCTTAGTAAAAAAGCGACATCCTTAACAAGGCCGGCCACAAATACCATAAACAAATTAGCAGGTGTATTATGCAAAATAACATCGTACACCACCTCAAAAATACGCAGCACCACAAACAACAACAGCAGGGTGATAATACGTGGCAAAAAGGCGGCGGCACACTGCACGATGCGTGTTAAAATATTTTTTATGATGGTAGCCATACTAAAAAGATTATTATTTTGATGCTGCTGGTTTTTTAGCAAACCCTTCCCTTGTCATTTCCCCCCAGCTTTTCTTCTTTCTAATGATATCCCAGTAGCCCTTAACAGCCGACCAAACAACAAACGGGTGAAATATAAAAGGCTCGGTTAATGCGGTTAAAATTAGCCTGGCTATTTCGGTTTTACGCTTGTACTGGTTGTAGGTAATAACCTCCATATAAATGGCAAAGGCTGAGTACACGTAGCCAAATGTGATGATAAAAAGCAGCAGGGCAAAAAACATTTGCCAGGCTATCATACCCAAAATGGCCATTATTAAAAATGCAATAAACCCAAAAAATTCAATTAAAGGGGCCATCATCTCAAAAAAGAACCAGTATGGGTAGCTTAACATGCCCAGTAAATGATAGTTTGGGTTAAAAAACATTTTTTTATGAAAACTTAGGGTTTCTATGGTGCCCCTTGTCCACCGGTTGCGCTGCCTGCCGAGTATTTTGTAGTTAACAGGTGCTTCAGTCCAGCACAGGGGGTCGGGTATATAGGTTACCCTGTAGGGTATCTTTTTTTCTTCCATGTAGCGGCGCATACGTACCACCAGTTCCATATCTTCCCCAACGGTATTGTGATTATAACCATTGCATTTTATCACCACTTCTTTATCAAACGCACCAAAGGCACCCGAAATAAGCAGCAGCCCATTAAGCCTTGCCCAGGCCATGCGCCCAAGTATAAAGGCCCGTATGTATTCCAGCGATTGTATGCGCGGTAAGTATTGTTTTGGTAAGTGTACTTTAACCAGTCTGCCATCCACTACCTCGCAGGAGTTTGCAATACGTATTACCCCGCCTGAAGCAATTACTTTAACATTGGTTGTTTGCTCCAAAAAGGGCTTTACCATTTTAAGTATAGCATCCTGCTCAAGTATGCAGTCAACATCAATACAAACTATATAATCGTTGCTGCTAACATTTATACCTACATTAAGCGCATCGGCTTTGCCGCCGTTTACCTTGTCTACCACCACCAGCTTTTTAAATACCGGGTTTTTGCTTTTGTATACCCCTCTAACTTCTTTGGTTTTTATTTTATACAGTACATAAAAATCAATCTTCTCAAGCTGGTATATGTCAATCATCTTTTGCAGCGTATCATCCTTGCTGCCGTCGTTAACAATAATCACTTCCAGGTTGCTGTAATATATTGACAAAAGCGAGCGTACATTTTCCACAATGGTAGCTCCCTCGTTATATGCCGGGGCAATAATGCTTACGGTAGGTGCGTGTGGGGATGATGCCAGTACCCTGTAATCGGTAAAGCTGTTTTTGTGCAGGTAGTTTCTTGTTTCGCCAATAGAATAAATGCCAATAAACACATAAAAAAACAGCAGCGTTACTGAATAAATAAATATTCCGTAAGTAAGTATGTCTGCTATAATGCTGCCTATACTCATGCCTGCCTTGCTTTTACATGGTTATAAATTTGGTAATACGCCCCATCTGGGTACTCAACTGCCATCTGTTTTAATATTTCCATGCCATTGGTACAGCATTTAACCAGCACATTTGCGGCAGCCAGTTGCAGTAAGCCGTTGTCATCGTTTAGTTGCTGTAATAAAAAATCCAGCTCATTATCGTTAGCTACTTCCAAAAGATTGTTTAAAATATTAATCCTGTTTGTAAACCGTTCTTTAGTGTACTGCTGGCATAGTATTGATGCGGTTGATGCGTCTGCAATCCTAACCAGGCTTTTAACCGCCTGCAGCCTTATTTTCTCTAATTTATGGCCCAGGCATTGCACCACTTCTTCGTGTACCTGAAATTGCTGGTATATGTCTGCCAGTTTTAATGCGAACATCACTACTGTTTCGTTAGTGGATTGAAGCCAGTGCCCAACAGTTTTTATTTCGGCAGGGTGGTTTAGCGGGTGTAACTGTTCAAGCAGCTTTAGTTGTTGCCAATCGGAAATGGGGGTGGTAATAATGTCAAGAAAACGAAGCCCTTCGAAACCTGCAAAATGTATAACAGCGGTTTGGGCTTCGTACCGTATAAACTCGTTGGCGCTGTTGGTATGTTTGTATATTTTAACCATCATATCCTGCTGGTCCATCATATACAGTTCATAAATACCTCGTGCTTTTATATGCCAGAAACCACTTTTGAACTTACGGAGGGAGTAATCGCGCAAGCCTAACTGAATATACAATTCGGAAATGTTGTCGCCAGCCTTTCCGCTTAGGTTCTTTTTGCTTTTTACCAGCTCATCAATGGCAAACTGCTGGCTTTCAAAGCTGTTGAATTGCCTTTTAAGCTTTTTAGGCAACACAATGCCTTCTTTAATATCGTCCCATTCTTCAATAAGGGCGGTCTTAATCCAAACCTCCAGCTTCTCTTTTACAAAAAGCCCGTTGTAATATTTTCTTTTTCTATCAAAAAGTGTAATGTACGTGGTAATAATAAAAACCAAAAATAACCCAGAGAAAACGTATATGCATGTATAGAGGTTTTCTGGTTTTATAAAGTGTGTGAATGAGATATAGTTAATCAACTTTATATTATTAGAATATTGGAAGTTATTATTTATTTATGAAAATGGCAGCAATTTTAAATCCAATAGTAATAAAATTTTGTTGAAAACCAGCTTTTTATGTTCAGTTGCGGGACTATTTCTATAATGAACGGATGAGCCTTTTTACCCTTATGGAAAGCTCGGTAAAACTGAAAGGCTTGGTCATATAATCATCGGCACCAAGTTCAAAGGCTTCTTCTACTGTTTTTTCCTGCCCCAGGGCCGATAGCACAATAACAGCTATTTTTTTCTCTTTAATGGCTTTAATAGCATTTACAATTTCAAAGCCAGAGGCATAAGGCAGCATCAGGTCGGTTATAACAATATCAGGCAATTGGCTGTGTATGTTTTCAAGTGCGGCTTTGCCATCGGTACAGCTTATCACTTCGTACCCTTCTTTTTGAAGTTTAAATTCAATCGCCTTTAGAATTAAGGTTTCATCTTCTGCCACTAAAATTTTCATTGCTCCAACTTGGTTTATCACAGTAATATGTGTAAATGTAATAAAAATAAAATATAACCTGCATAACATAACGTTGTAAACTGCGGTGTAAGTGCCTATTTTACAAAGTTTTAATTGAAAATAATTTTATAGGGCGGAGGATGATATTACAGAGATTGTTGGTTGGTAAACTTACGGATTGGCTGAAATTATTATCCGGCTAAAAAAAATCCCCGTTGAGAAACAGGGATTTTTTTTCATATTCAATAAGTTGAGACTATTTTTTTTGAACCAATGGGTAGTGGTCTATTGTTTCAAATACATTGCGGGGGTCTTTTTTAAGTGTAGCAACAAATTTTGCCAAAGAGTCAGCATATTGGGGTTTTTCAAACATACGGTCGTGTGCAAGTATAACCACGCTGTTGGCTTCGTTGTTAAGGTCGTTATCAAAGCGGTCGTTTATTTCCTGTACAATGCCATCAACGCTTTGTACGGGTACTGAGCCAAAATGCGGTTTGTTAACAAAGCGCCATTCAATATCCCAGCCAATTACATTATAGCCAAGGGAGTCTAAGCGTTTACAAACAGGCATGGTTGATTTTGGCCCTTTTAACTCGCCTTTGCCAACCCATGATGTATTACCCGGCAGGCGGATAATTTTAACGGGTACGTTCAACAGTTTTTCATTTTTAAGAAAATCCTGCACAGCACTGTCCGGGTGAGAGTAGAAGCTGGCATATTTATTAAAAAAGCCATGAGAGTAGCTATGGTTGGCTATCAAAAACTGCGGATAACCTTCGCGCAGGCTGTCAACCATTCTCAGGCGCGATGGGGTTGATGCATTAAAGCCAACAACAAAAAAGGTAGCTTTTACCCCCTGTTCTTTAAAAATCCTTTTACAAATATTGGTGCCTGGGGGCTGGGGGGCATCATCCCATGTAAGAAAGATATAACGTTTTGAACTGTCGTATTTTATTGGTGTTCCCGGTACTGGTTTTGTAACTGCCGCAGTAGTTGAATCGCCTTTTGCATCTTTGCTGCCCGAGCCGCCCTTGCATGCCGCAAAAAGTGCTGCAACAAGCAGCAGCCCAAGTAAATTTACTGTGAGTGTTTTCATGTTTTCCGTTGTTTTGTAAAGAAAAATACTGTGTTTTGCCTCAATTTAAGGGTGTAAAGGTATTGCATTTAAAACAGGTTTTTTACAAAAAACGTTTATTACTGGTGCCTGGTTTAGTTGCCGCCTTTGCACATACTATAAACAAATAACTGCAAACACTTATTGTAAGTTGTGGAAATTGTTTATTTGGGAGATTTGCGGTACAGGTAAGCCGCCACTGCAATAAAAATGGCATCCGGTATCAAGGCTGCTATCATTGGCGGAAGGCTGCCTTTTGAGGAGAAGATTGTAGAAAACCTGTCCATTAATATAAACAATGTGGCCAGTACAAACCCCAGGGCCATGTGTGCCCCGCTGCCTCCCCGCACCTTGCGGCTGGCAATTATAGCGCCAATAAGGGTTAAAATAAGCACCGCAACAGGGGTGGCGCTGCGGCGGTATAATTCAACTTTTAGCGAGTTAACATCTTCAGAACCACGTAGTTGCTCCAGTTGTATAAACTTTTCAAGGTCTAAGGAATTGAGCTTGTTTTTTGCAAAATCATCGTGGCTAAGGTCAAAGGGCCTAAAGCTGAATACCATTTCTTTTTGGCTGGAGATAGCTGTTTTTTCCTGCAGGCCGGTAATATTTCTTTCGTAAACCGTTTGCAGCACCCATTTGTTTTTGTGTTTGGCGGTATCCCAATAAATGGTTTCGGCTCTAAGGTTATAAACCAGTTGGCTGCCGCCTTTTGTACGGTGCATAAAAAACGGGCCGCCGCGTTTGGTGGCAGTGTCGTAATTGCGTATGCCTGCGTAGGTAAAAGAGTCTACCCTTAAATAAAGGTCTTTACCATGAGAGATAAGTGCATTGTAGCTGCTGTTGCCGTTAACATAATGGGTTTCAAAAGCGGTGCGTATATCTTCAGCTTTGGGTATAACCATGTGTGCACCAAAAAACAGCAGGAGGCCAAGGGCCGAACCGCCAATCCAGTAAGGTACTAAAAAACGGCGAAAACTGGTGCCGCTTGCCAAAATGGCTACAATCTCGCTTCGGCCAGCCATTTTTGAGGTGAAAAATATAACAGATATAAATACAAAAAGAGGAAAAAGCAACGCATCAATATAAGGCACAAACCCAATATAGTACTGCATTACTATGCCTTTAAAATCAAGGCCGGATTTTACAAAGTCCTCTGTTTTTTCGCTTATATCAATTACTACCGCTATTACGGTAAACAATAATATACAGAAGAAAAAGGTTGTAAGCAGCTTTTTTAATATGTACCAGTCAAGTATTTTCATTCCTTTAGCCGGGCGTATGCGTTTATGGGGCGTAAAAGTAATTTAAAATTTGTTGTAGTGTTGTTATATTGGCAACACCACGGCAGTATTTGGTATACAGCTTATTAACAGCGGTTTATTTAACAGCAAGTTTTTGCTGTATTATCGTGGGGCATTTGTTTGGGTAGAGTCTTCATTCTGCAAAAACTTATCCATAAAACTGTTTATAATCCATTCGTCAACGGGTTTTACAACGTAGCCTTCTATCAAATCCGCATATCCCTGCTTTTTAAAATCGAGGTAAGAGGAAGAAGAAACGACTATAATGTTAACTTTAAAACCATATTTGTGCCTGTTGGCCCGCCAGAACTTTAAAAACGCATAGCCATCCATAACAGGCATGCTAAGGTCAAGAAAAATAAGCACAGGGGCATTTAAACCATCATTTAGTATGGGGGCTATCCCTTCAGCATTGGGCAGCTGTATTTTAACACAGTCATAGTCTTTAATAATGTAGTCTATCAGAAACCTGTTTGAGTAGATGTCATCAACATTTAAAACTCTTTTCATATAAAATGATGAAGGTGTTGTAACTTTTTATGCACTTATTAGTATAATAATAGGTGGCATGGTTGTTTTGGTAATTGTGCTTCTAATTTGAAATTACCACATCCTGTTTAAATTTTGTAAAAATTAAATATGTTTTTGCTGTTTAAAAACAATTACTATTTTTGATACGAAATAATTCGTAAATATGGGAAATATTAAAATTAATAAACCAACAGAGAGCGAGTTAGAAATACTGCAGATACTTTGGGACAGGAGCAGTGCTACCGTTAGGGAAGTGCATGAGGAGTTGAGCAAGGTTAAAGAAAGTGGCTACACAACCACCCTTAAACTAATGCAGATAATGTTTGAAAAGGGCCTTGTAAAAAGGGACGACAGTAATAAAACCCACATTTACCAACCCAATGTTAGCAGGGATAAAACCCAAAAACAGATGGTTGGCAAAATGGTAGATTCATTGTTTGGCGGTTCTGCCTCGCAAATGGTTATGCAGGCACTGGGCTCGCACACCACCAGCAAGCAGGAGCTGGATGAAATACAAAAATTATTAGACAACCTTAAAAAGCAATAAAACTATGCAGGCGCTATCCCAATCAGCATTTTTACAGGCGTTGGGTTATGCTATTGCCAACAGTTTGTGGCAGGCAGCATTACTGTGGTTATTGGCAGCGGCGTGTAATGGCCTTGTTAAATTACCCGCCCAGGTTAAATACAAGGTGGCATTAGCCGCCCAGTTTGGCGCCTTTGTATGGTTTGTAATAACCTTGCAGTTTTACTATGTAAAATGCAGCGAGGCTATTAATCAGTTGGGGTACAGCGGGTTAACCAATGCTAATGCGCTGGTGCTGCGCCCTGGTATGCAAAGTTTTTCGGCAGTTTTGCTCACCATAATACTTAAGGCCGAAATGTTGCTGCCATATTTGTCTGTAGCTTATATGTGCCTGCTAACCTTTTTGGCTGTGCGTTGGGTAAGGGGCTACCAGCAAACACAGTTGATAAAAACTTCCGGCCTGCAAAAAATTGATATTGAATGGCGCCTTTTTATAAAAAAGGTTGCTGACCATATAGGTATTAAAAAGCAGGTACGCATTTATGTGTCTGAGTTTGTTAAAGGCCCGCTTACCCTGGGTTTTTTAAAGCCTGTAATTTTAGTACCGCTTGCCAGCATAAACAGCCTTACCCCTTACCAGCTGGAAGCTGTTTTACTGCATGAGCTTGCGCACATAAAACGTGCCGACTACCTTGTTAATATTATACAAACCATTATTGAAACGGCTTTATTCTTTAACCCCTTTACACAGTTGCTCAGCAAAATGATTAGAAGGGAGCGGGAGAATAGCTGTGATGATTGGGTGCTGCAATTTCAATACGATGCATCAGCTTACGCCGAAGCGTTGCTGCGCATAGCTTACCTGCAACATGCGCCTGCACTTGCTATGAATGCGGCCGCAGGAAAGGAAAATGATTTGTTGTGGCGCGTAAAACGCATGCTTAACCAGCAGCAAAAAACGTTTCAATACCGCAACAGGCTGGTAGCATTGTTAATGATAACGGGTATATTAACCTCTGTAGCCTGGTTTCATCCTCAGGTTAAAAAAGAAACGACTGTAAAACCTGTTACAGCCAGTAAGCAACCCGTGGTGGTGGAACCTATGTCGGCAAAAATTGACAACCCTTGGTTTAACCCGGTATCATTTTTAAATAAACCACTACAGGCGGAAGTAGATAAGGCTGTAAAAGATGCCAAAGCTGCCTTGCAGGTATCAACAGAGCTTACCCTCGATAAAACCGGCGAAGTATTGGAAAACGTATTCACCAATACTGGAGATAACGGGCAAACTTCCAGCGTTAATTTACCACATATTTTGAATGTTGCTGGTGATGCAGCTAATAACGCACTTAAAAATGTAAGCTTGTCATCCGGCGAGGGTACCATGGGAATGAAGGACTCCTTAAACCTCGGTAACATTATCAATTTAGCAATAAATAAAGGGTTGAAAACAGTTGACTGGAAGGGAGTGGGCGAGGAGTTGAAGGCTTCGCAGGCAGAATTGAAAAAAGTGCTTGATGATAAAACACTGAATGAAAATGTGAGCGGTGTTAAAGTAAAGGAGGTGGTGCTTAATTCGCTTAACAGTGTAAAAAATACCATTTTCAGGGTCAATTCTTCTCCGGCTGATGAAGACGATGATGCACCAGTGGCGAATGCGCAGTCTGGAAGCAGCAGTAAACCCACTAAAAGCAAAAGGGAAATAAAACTGCAAATGAAGGCTAAAGCAACCCAGGTAAGCCGCAGTGTTGACAGCCTTATAAAAGTATACAGCAGGGTAAATACAGGGGCTGCAAGTGTAACTACTTCGGGTGTTGATACAGATGCTAATACAGAAGATGGTGAAAATGAAGTGGCTGTAGCCAATACCCCGGCTGTTAATGGGTACGGCATAACCAATTATATACCTGTAAAATATAATCAAAGCCTTCCTTATAACGTAAGTGTAGGGGCGGGTAACATGGTTACTGTAAAATCAATAGGCAACTCAACCCTTATTGCGGTAAAGGAAGATACAGATAATACCAGCAGCTACAAAAAACGGATTACGATACAAACGCTCGACAGTACCGGCCTTAGGCATACTTTTCATGTTACGGTTGAAATGTACCAGTAAAATATCTGTACAAAAATGTATTCGGATGCTGGTTTTGCGTTTGGCAAATAAATGTTCTTCAAATAACTAATACCGGCGCTTTTAACGAGCCCCGGTATTAGTTTGTGCAGGTGTTAATGAAGGCCCCTGGTTACTACAAATTTTGCAAAAGCGTATTTATAGCAATGTTTCTTTATGGCAGAAAATGCTAATCCCCTTACTTTTACGTAAAACTGCCATATTGATGAGAATAATTTTTGCTGTATGCACAGCTTTCGTATTAGTATTTTCTGCCAGCGCCCAGTATGCCACTGTTACAACCGATAATGGAGTTACTGAAATTAAGTATCAGCAAAAGGTGATTTTTACCGCCAAGCTGCCGGGTAACCCTGCCCAGTACCGCATTGCCCAAACCCGCCAGGTGGTTAACAATGCGGTTTTCCAGGTAATTACCATCAATGCCTATAAAGGCAGGGAGTTTGATTTGAAGGGGGAAATTTTTGCCGGTGATGAAAGTATTGCCTGCGAAAGCACCCCGCACGATAAAGGCATTAAAGTGGTAAGGCATGTTTCTGGCCAAAGCAACAACCTGCTTAATAATGCGGTGTACAACCGGCAGGGCGATTGGCTGCTGGCGTTTGACAACTATAACCCCGAAGTAACAATTGTGCCCGGGGAAAACGGCCAATACACCGTTGAAGCAAAAGGCAGCGAAATAGTAATCCGCTTTAACCCTGGCTATTATCAGCAGCACAGGGGGCTAAGTTATTTTCATCCATCAGAATATAGTGTATGGAAAAAACCTGTTGTGGGATGGTGCAGTTGGTTTGCCTATTTTAATAAGATAACCGAAGCGGATGTGCACCTTACTGCTGATGTTATCAGCCAAAAATTAAAGCCTTTCGGGCTGGAGTATCTTCAAATTGACGACGGGTATCAGCAGGTGCCTATTGGCCTGCCCGATACCTGGCTGCATGCCAATCAAAAGTTTCCTTCCGGCCTGCAAAACCTTGCTGGTTATATAAAATCCAAAGGGCTTACCCCCGGTATTTGGACGAATGTTTCCTTTGCCGATTCCGCTGCCGCCTACAACAACAAAGCCCTTTTTGTAAAAGATAAAAATGGCAACCCTGCTTATGGCAATTGGGTGGGGTATGTAATGGATGGCAGTAATCCACAGGCGGTAAATGCTTTGGTAACACCTGTGTATGCAGGGTTAAAAAATGATGGCTGGCAATACTTTAAGCTGGATGCGCTGCGCCATTTAAAATACGAAGGCTATAATACTTATGCAGCCTATTTTGACGCGAAGAAATATAACAGGGACGAAGCTTACCGTAACATGGTTAAGGAGGTGCGAAAGCAAACCGGTAAGGATAATTTTCTGCTGGCCTGCTGGGGCATCCGCCCCGAACTGGTGGGCCTGGTGGATGGCTGCCGTATTGGTGACGATGGTTATAGCTATGCCGGTTTGGCCCAGTTTAACTCCTACAACAACATCATCTGGCGTAACGACCCCGACCATATTGAGCTTAGCGATAAAGAAGCTTACAGAAGCTGCACCGCAACATCGCTTACGGGTTCCTCTTTTATGCTTACCGATAAACCATCCAAATACGAAAACTCTCCTTTAATAGAAGCTGCTAAAAGAAGCATTCCCGTTTTATATACCCAGCCTGGGCAAGTGTATGATGTTGACCCTTCAAAATCATCCCTTATACAAATGGCCAAAGTGGAAATGAGTGGCAGCGGCCCCCGCCCGTTTGATGGCGGCAGCACCACTACCACCGGTTTGTTTGCGCTGGAAATAAACAGGCCATTTGAAAACTGGATGGTATTGGGCAGGCTGGATGAAAGGGACAAAGTGTTGCCACTCGCTGGCCTGGGGCTTAATGCTGAGGCCGAATACCTCGTATTTGAGTTTTGGACAAAAAGCTTCAGGGGTATAGCCACAAAACAGTTTATACCGGGGGCTATTGATTCAACCTACGGTTGCCAGGTATTTTGTTTTCGTAAAAAGCAGGGGCATCCGCAGGTGCTTGCTACCAGCAGGCATATAAGCTGCGGCGGTACAGAATTAACCAACGTAAGCTGGACCGGCACTGCTTTGACAGGAAGCAGCGCACTGGTTGCGGGCGATGAATATACACTGTACCTGTACGAGCCGGATGGGGCTGCTTTCAGCAGTTTTACATCAGGCAATATACCTGTTATTGGTAATGTAAAAAACGGCAATGTGCGCAAAATAACCGTGCTAAGCCAAACCCCGGCCACTATACATTGGCAGGTCAATTATAAATAGATTGGCATTTGACAGTAAAAAACAACTAACCGCTTGGGTTATTCATTTTGCTTGCTTAGACATCTGGGTATTTAATTGCCATTAAATTGTTAATGTTTTAAATCAAATCTATTACTTTGCCTGTTATTAGTGTGAGGTGACTATCTCTTTCTAACGATTGCCAGTAACAAGGTGGGCTGTTGCGCACTTTTGCATGGCATCTGTGAGAGGTGCATCACGCTTAGCCGCAATAATCATAAGAACATTTTAAAAAGCTTGCTGTGTATAAATATACCCTTCATCAGTTAATTAATGAAAGCCTTCAACAACACAATATAGATATTGCGGGTAAGGATAACCTTTTTTATACAAGGTTTATGGCCAATGCATCAGCCATACATGCACTTTACACGGATATTTACGGTAGGCACCAGGCTTATAACAGCGCTTTTTTACAACTGATTGAAACCATTATTACTGCTTATAAACAGCGGGACAGCCATTTAATAAATGCGGATCATGAAAAACAGCAGGCTGATTACTGGTTTTTAAGCAACGAAATTGCTGGTATGAGCCTGTATGTAGATCGTTTTTGCGGAAAATTAGAGGACATGCCCGCAAAACTGGATTATTTAACAAGGCTGGGTGTTAACCTGTTGCACCTTATGCCGGTATTTGAAAGCCCTGCAGGGGAAAGTGATGGTGGTTACGCTGTTTCTAACTACCGAAAGGTGGATGATCGCTTTGGCTGCCTTGATGACCTTATTGAACTAAGGCGTAAAATGAGAAACGAGGGCATGTACCTGATGATTGATATTGTACTTAACCACACATCGCGCCAGCACGAATGGGCAAAAAAAGCCAGCGCAGGAGAGGGGCGGTACCAGGATTATTTTTATATGTACAATGACAGGCAGGTGCCGGATAGTTTTGAGCATACCATGCCCGAAATATTTCCCGAAGCGGCACCTGGCAACTTTACCTGGGTGCCGGAGTGTAACAAATGGGTAATGACTGTTTTTCATAATTACCAATGGGACCTTAATTATACCAACCCCGCCGTTTTTGCAGATATGCTGGATAACATCTTTTTTTATGCAAACCTGGGGGTGGATATATTGCGGATTGATGCACCTGCTTTTATTTGGAAGGAGTTGGGCACAACCTGCCAAAACCTGCCAAAAGCACACACCATACTACAACTGATTAGGCAATGCGTACAGGTTGCAACCCCGGGCATGGCAATACTTGGTGAAGCCATTGTTGCGCCTAAAGAGGTTATGAAATATTTTGGCACAGGTATAGCCGAGGCTAAGGAATGTGATTTTGCTTACAATGCCACCCAAATGGCCTTGCAGTGGGATATGCTGGCTACTGGTGATACAAGGGTAATGCTTGCCGCACAAACCGACCTGCAACTAAAGCCTTTTGGCACGTCCTGGATATGTTATACCCGTTGCCATGATGATATTGGGCTGGGCTATGAGGACAATACTATTGCCAAGGCTGGTTTTACGCCCTACGCCCACCGTAAGTTTTTGCAGGATTATTATATAGGCAAAAACGGTTCTCCGGCTATGGGTGCCTTATTTTCCGTTAACCCTAAAACGCAGGATGCAAGAATCAGCGGGTCACTTGCTTCTTTATGCGGCCTGGAAAAAGCTTTAAGAGAAAAGAACAACCGTGCAATAGAGATTTCAATAAGAAAAATTTTGCTGATGCAGGCGCATAGCTTTTTCTTGGGCGGGGTGCCCATGTTGTTTTATGGGGACGAAGCAGGCTATACGAATGACTACTCCTACCTGGCTGACCCTGGTAAAAGCTACGATAACAGGTGGATGCACCGGCCCGTTATTAACTGGGAAAAAAACGCACACGTACACATAAAAGGCACACCGGAGCAGAAGATATATGCTGGCACACGGCACCTGTTGTCAATCCGCAAAAAACTAACCGCTGTCGCCGATAAAAAGAACATAAAATGGTTGTACCCTCACAACATACACGTGGCAGGTTTTATACGTTCGGAGGGCGAAAAGAAAATATTTGCTGTATTTAATTTTGCCGACAGGCCATCGTTTTTAACATGGTATGCTTTTAAAGAACATGGCGATGCACCCACCCGGTTGTACGACCATTACAGCGGAGCCTATTTTACTGTGGGGCCTGATAATGAATATCTTGTATTAGATAATTACTCGTTTTATATTTTGGAGGCTGTTTAAAATCCCTTTTTTTTAGGCTTTTACCCATATTGCAGTCAGGAATGTTTAAAGCCATTTGTAAATCTATTTGCATGCGATGTTATTATTTTTTTGCCATTCATGTACTTCGGCACAGGCGCAGCTATATAATAGCATAGCTTTAAGGTGAAATAAATTTTATAATAAAGCCATTTAAAATAACACTTTTATGTCTGAAGAAACAAAAGGCCGTAAAGAAGAATTCAGGTTAAGCGGCAGCGAGGTTATTGATAAAATAAAGGAAATAGTACATGAGGGTACCGCCCGCCGCATTATACTTAAAAATGAGGAAGACCATGTTATCATGGAGATTCCTCTAACATTCGCGGTGGTAGGTGTTGTACTTGCCCCCATTATTGCCGCTGTGGGTGCAGCTACAGCGCTGCTCACCAAATGTACGCTGGTGGTTGAGCGTAAAGAGGATTAGTAGTATTAACGCATGGTATTAATTTTAACCAATAAGGCATAATGCAATTAATAAGCATTGTGCCTTATTGGTATTTACAGGTAAGCCTTTATAGTGTTTTAAATGCTTAGCCTGCTAAGCCATATTATATGCTGTTAACGGTTTATGGTTTAAATAACACAACTCCGCGTAGTAGTTTCATTCCTAACCCCCAAAATAGTAACCTTTTAGCGTTAAAATAAAGCGTTGCCTGGAGATAGTAAAATGAATAATGATAATCAGTTAACCAATAGCTTTTTATCTGCAATAAACCAGTGGGAAGCCGCATTGGAAAAATACAGCCACGCCCAGTTGCTTGCTAAACCAACTGTAAATAGTTGGTCTGTTGGGCAGGTGTATATGCATGTTATTTACGCCTCCCGTTATTTTCTTAAACAGGTAAGTATTTGTACAGCCAGTAATGATAATATGCTGAGGGAGGCATCGCCGGTGGCAAAAGAAATTTTTGCAAACGACTCGCTACCCGATAAAATACTTGAAGGACCGCCTGATAACGAAAACACACCTCAACCTGCAGATAAGGCTGATATTATTCTGCGCATTGCAACATTGAAAGCATTGGTTAGCAAGGCGGATGGTTTAATGGGTAACATTGAAGCTTGCAATGGAAAAACAAAACACCCTGGCCTTGGTTACTTTAATGCAGCACAGTGGATGCAATTTGCCGGTATGCATTGGCTGCACCATAACAGGCAAATCAGCAGGATTGAAGCATATTTAAAGGAAAATAATATATAATGTAAACTGCTGCTGCAATTGCCAAACATACGGTAAATGTGTTTTGATGCCACATTTTTCGGCATGAGCAGGTATGTAAACTAAGGTTAGTAAGCTATCTTGTACAACGTATACAAATTTGTGCCATGAAGGTATTGGTAACATCGGCCTCTTTTCAGGATATTCCCGGTCAGCACCACCAGTTGCTGGCCAGCTTAAACTACGATGTTACCTTTCTAAAAGGGCCTGTAAACGAGTTCCAATTAACCAGTATTATTGGAGGGTTTGATGCCATGCTGTGTGGCGATGATAACGTAACAGCGGGGGTGTTAAGGGCAGGTAAAGCGGGTTTGCTTAAGTATATAAGCAAGTATGGCGTTGGGGTGGATAATATTGATGTAGCCGAAGCAAGGGCTTTAAATATACTTGTAACCAACTGCCCCGGTGTTAACCAGGTATCAGTGGCAGAGCATGTGTTTGCCCTGTTGCTAAGTTTTGCCCGAAATATTCACCTGCAGTATGCAATAACCAGGGCAGGCGGCTGGCAAAAAATGACGGGCTTTGAATTAAGTAACAAAACCATTGGTATTATTGGCTTTGGTGCTGTTGGCCGGGAGGTTGCCAAAAGGGCTAAAGCTTTTGGTATGAAGGTATTGGTTGCTACCAGCCATGCCAATGAAGCCCTTATGCAGGAGCAAGGCTATCAACAGGCTGAAAGCGTAATCCATTTGGCGCAGGTGGCAGATGTAATAACGCTGCATGTACCATTGAACAATATAACCCGCGGCCTGGTAAATGCAGCTTTTGTAAACAGCCTTAAACCGGGTGCTGTGCTTATAAATACCGCCCGTGGCGGCCTTGTAGAAACTAATGCTTTAATGGGGGGGCTTGCCACTGGTAAAATGGGTGGTTACCTTGCCGATGTACTTGAAACAGAACCAATGCCCGTAGATTATCCATTGAAAGATTTGCCAGGTGTATTAATAACCAGCCATATCGGCTCCCGCACCAGGGAGAGTGTGCAGCGGCAGGGCGTGATGGCGGTGGACAACCTTGCTAATATGATAACAGGCAATATTGAAGGGTATAAGCAACACCTGGTATAATTGGTTAAAGTGGAAGCTTGCTCATTATTAAATAGCCGGTAATTTTTTTAGTAAATGGGTAAAAGTTGTAATTTGTTGCCATGACAGAACGGCTGCTTCAATTCATCTGGCAATTTCAATATTTTAATAAGCAATCCCTAACCACTTTAAACGGAGATGCTGTACAAATTATTTATCCCGGCCATCTTAATACCAACCAGGGCCCCGATTTTTCCGAAGCAAAAATCAATATAGCAGGTACCGTTTGGGCCGGTAATATTGAACTGCATGTTAACACCTCTCACTGGCATTTGCACAAACATACAGGCGATAAAAACTACAGTAATATTATTCTGCATGTAGTATGGCAGCACGATGTAACAATTGATGCAGTAAATAATCAAACCGTTGCCACGCTTGAACTGCAGCCTTATGTGCCGTTTATAATGCTGCAAAAATATGAGCAGTTGATGCATGCACAGGGGTTTGTACCCTGCGATAGCTTTTTGCCGGTATTGTCGGATATAGCCTGGTTTTCGTGGAAGGAGCGCCTTGCTGTAGAACGGCTGATGCGCAAAGCAAAAGAAGTGCTGGGATTATTGGAACAATCAAATCAGCATTGGGAAGAAGTGTTTTGGTGGATGCTGTCAAAAAATTTTGGTATACCTGTTAATGCAGCTTCTTTTCTTGATGTGGCAAGGTCGTTGCCAGTGAATGTGCTTGCGAAACATAAAAACCAGTTAAACCAGCTTGAAGCGCTTTTGCTTGGCCAGGCGGGTTTGCTTGAAGGTACTTTTAAGGATGATTACCCGCTGATGCTGCAGAAAGAATACCGCTTTCTGGCAAAAAAATACACCCTTACACCGGTAAATAAAACGCCCGACTTTTTGCGTATGCGCCCGGCAAATTTTCCAACGGTGAGGCTGGCACAACTGGCGGTGTTAATACAACAATCAACCCATTTGTTTTCGCGTATAAAAGATGCCACGGGCCTGCCACAGGTGCAGGCACTGCTGGGCGTAACGGCCAATGATTACTGGCATTACCATTATACATTTGATGAAGCTACGCCTTACAGCCCCAAAAACATGGGCAAACAAATGGTGCAGAATATCATCATCAATACGGTTATACCTGTGCTGTTTGCTTATGGCGTTAGCCATAACGACCAATACTTTAAAGACTTGCCGGTAAAATGGCTTTTACAGTTGCCAAGCGAGCAAAATGCCATTACCCGGAAGTGGAAAGAGAAAGGGGTAAATAATGACAACGCGCTGGACTCCCAGGCGTTGATTGAATTGAAAAACAACTATTGTAACAAGCGCTTATGCCTTGATTGTGCGGTAGGCATTAAAATATTACCGGGCGCAACCAAAGGGTAAATTAACGCCCGGTAATATTTTACGTTGCAAAGGCTGGCGATGGTAAAATAAATTTTACAAACCATCGTTTTCACTGCAACCTTAACTATTAAAATTTAAGTAAACAAGATAGAAGTATGCAGCGCAATGTTTACCAGTTAAATACTATTTCCTGTTCAATATCGGGGTGTATGCTTTTGGCAACAGGGCAGGTAAGTGCAGCGCGCTCTAATATCGTTTTTTGTTTACCATCAACCAGTAAAGAGCTTGGAAAATGAAAATGAACTTTAATGCCACCAACCCGCCTGGGGTCGGCTTTCATTATTTTGGTAATATCTATTTTAGTGCCTTCAAGGTCAACCTGCATATCCCTTGCTTTAATACCCATAATGGTAAGCATACAGTTACCTAAACTGGTGGCCAGCAGGTCAGTGGGCGAAAAACGTTCGCCTTTGCCCTGGTTATCAACAGGTGCATCTGTTTCAATAACGGTACCACTCTGCAGGTGGGTTGCTTCTGTTCTTAACGCTCCTTTATAAATTATTTGTGATGTCATTGCGCTATTTTTGTCTAAATTTATAATTAACAAATCATTTGCTGTGAATAAGATACGATTGGTAACGCTTTTTTGTGCATTGGCATTTACTGCTGTGGCTAACGCCCAGGGGCAAAATGAACAAAAAACAAAGGAACAAAAAAAACAGGAAAGAAGGGACAGGATAAATAAGCAACTAAAGGAAGAGGAGGAAGGGGCATTGGTTTATTCAAAGCAAAATG
>CAZRDD010000026.1:0-20134 GCA_964598675.1 uncultured Parafilimonas sp. | reverse complement strand
AAATGAAGCAGCTTGAACTTAAAATGATAAGGGTGCTTACTGAGCCAGAGCGTTTTGTTACAGCGGAAACCTTTATACGTACATCAAAAGCCACTATTGTAGAGGCGAAGGACGAGCGTGTGCTGGCCGACCTTGAGTATGAAGGGGAGCATTTTAAAATTGTAATTCAAAAAAACGAAGAACGAAATTTTGATACAAGCTGCAACTGCCAAAGCGATACCGACCACCCCCTTTGCGTACACAAAGCCATTGTGTTTCTGCAATTGCTAAACAAATTTGGGCCTAACTATTTTGACAGTATACGTAACTGGGATAAAGAGAAAGATAAGCTGCTGGCTTTATACGGCTACTCATTACAGGACGACCTGAAGGGTAAGTTTGAATTTGCCTATAAAGATGGAAAACCTTTTTTGCGTGTACTTGATGCCAGCATAAAAAGGGTGGCAGTAAATACAGCCCCTGTACGGCCCGTAAGGGCTGCGGAGCAGCCCGTAATGGAGGAGGAACTGGAAGTTGCCAAAGGCAGGCTGAAACTGGGCCTTGTAATAAGCTACAATACACACCAGTACCCTTATGTGCAGCTTGATGCCATACAAGGGGAGGCAAATGAAGAAAACAGTGCTTTTGTTGGCAAGGTTGAGCGGCTGGACCTTACCAAATTTATAAATACCGATGTATTAAGCGAGGATGATAAAATGCTTGTGCAGCAGGTACGTAAATTGCTGCCGGGTGAGGTAAGCCGTTATCTTAACCGTAATTCGCCATTCAGCGGTATATGGGAGAATATTGTGCAGCAGCACGATGATGAGTTGCCCGAAGAAACCCGCCACCTGATAATAGAATACCTGCACTCCAAGTACAAAAAGATTTTTACCGATGCGGCAGACAGCCATTTCAACTTCTTTCTGCCACCACGTAAAGCTTTTCAAACCGCTAACCTTCAACAGGCTAACTTCTCAATAAACTTTATAACGCCGGAGTTTGTGGTTACACAGGTAAGCGCAGGGTATGAAGTTTGTTGCACCATCAGAACCCCGATGGGTGAAATTAATATCGGCGAAAACCAGGTATCCTCCCCCTTGCTTTTTCAGGCAGATGACCAGTTTTTTATATGGCAGAAGCAGGAAGACGTAGTGCTGGTGGAGAAATTTATGCCAACAGGCAAAATGGTTATTGACAAAGAAGATTGGGTAAAAAAGCTGGAGGGTTTTGTGTTGCCCCTTTCAAGGGAATACAATGTACAGTTTAGCAATGTTCAGAAAGAAGAGGTGCGCGACCTTAAACCAGAAGTTAAAATGATGCTGAAGGAAAAAGGCGACTACCTGCTTTTTCAGCCCATTTTTGTGTACCGGGGGTACGATGTTAAGTATAATGATAAGGAAAAAATGGTGTTACCTGTAGGCGATAAGCTGCTGGTTATACACCGAAATATGCCTTTTGAAGATGCCTTTTTACAAAAGGTGCAAAACCTGCATTCAGGCTTTATACTTGCCGATGGCAGCGATACACTGGCCCTTAAAGGCACAGATGTTTTAAAAAATAACTGGTTTTTTCTGTTTATAGATGCCATAAAGGAAATGAATGTGCCTGTGTATGGTTTTGAAGCCCTCAAAAACTTCAGGTTCAACACGGCCAAGCCTTCCACCAAAATTTACATCAGCAGCCATACTGATTGGTTTGATGCCAAAGTGGATATACATTTTGGGGAGCAAAAAGTTACCGTGGCAGATGTTAAAAAGGCTTTGGTAAACAAGCAGCAATATGTGCAGTTGCAGGATGGATCGCTGGGTATTTTACCCGAGGAGTGGATAAAAAAATACTCCCTGCTGTTTAGGGTGGGCGATGGTAAAGCCAATAACATTAAATTAAGCAAATACCATTTTAGTGTAATTGAAGAGCTTTACGAGAAGCGCGATGAAGAAGAACTGGTATTTAAGCTGGAGGAGAAGTACGATAAGCTGCGGTATAACCAAACCATTGACAATATACCCCCGCCAGCGCATTTAATGCCCGTTTTAAGGCCTTACCAGTCATCTGGCTTTCAATGGCTTAACTATTTAAGTGAGGTACACTGGGGCGGTATTTTGGCCGATGATATGGGTTTGGGTAAAACCATACAGGCCCTGTCGTTCTTGTACCATCTGCGCCAAAAAAACGGCAGTCTAAAAGCCCTTGTGGTATGCCCCACCACCCTTATGTACAACTGGGAGAATGAAATTAAAAAGTTCACCCCTTCGCTCAGTTACTATATTCACCACGGTGGCACCCGCACCAGGGATACGCTTGCGGGCAGCAACGAAATAATTATTACCACTTACGGTACTTTGCGCAGCGATATACGCCAGTTTGTGGAAGTTGATTTTGATTATGTGGTGCTTGATGAAAGCCAGGCTATTAAAAACCCCGGCAGCAAAGTGGCAAAAGCAGCTACACTAATAAAAGCCAAAAACAGGCTATGCCTTAGCGGTACGCCTCTGCAGAACAATACTTTTGATATTTATGCCCAAATGAATTTTCTTAACCCTGGCATGCTGGGCAGCATGGAATTTTTTAAACAGGAGTTTTCTGTACCCATAGATAAGTTTGGCGAAAAGGAGCAGAAAGAGCATTTGCGTAAGCTATTGTACCCCTTTATACTGCGCCGTACAAAAGAGCAGGTGGCAAAAGACCTGCCAGAGAAGCAGGAGATGATTCTTTTTTGCGAAATGGGCGATGAGCAACGCAAGATTTATGATGCCTACCGCAACGATTACCGCGATAAAATTTTGGGTGTGGTGGAAGAGCAGGGCGTACAAAAATCGCAGCTAACCATATTACAGGGCCTTATGAAGCTGCGGCAAATTTGCGACAGCCCGGCCATAATGAAGGATGAGGAGAAATTTCCCAATGCCTCTGTTAAGCTGGAAGAGCTGGGCAGGGAGATAACTGAAAACATAAGCGACCACAAAGCGCTGGTGTTCTCGCAGTTTTTGGGCATGCTGGGTTTAATAAAAGAGAAGTTGAAAGAACTGGGTGTTGATTACGAATACTTTGATGGAAGCACCGCTGTGCAGGACAGGGAAAAGGCCATACGCCGGTTTCAGGAAGATGAAAACTGCCGCGTGTTCCTTATATCCCTTAAAGCGGGTGGCGTGGGTTTAAACCTTACCGCTGCCGACTATGTGTATATTGTTGACCCCTGGTGGAACCCGGCCGTTGAGCAGCAGGCTATTGACCGTACGCACCGTATTGGCCAAACCAAAAATATATTTGCGTACCGCATGATATGTAAAGACACTGTGGAGGATAAAATATTACAGTTGCAGGACAGGAAAAAGGCCCTTGCTGCCGATTTGATTACAGATGATACCGGTTTTGTTAAGAACCTTACAAGGGAGGATATTGAATACCTGTTTAGTTAGAATGATTTTTTGATTATTAACTATGCCTGAGGAATAAGAACTATTTGTTACTTTGCTACGATATAAGTTGTAACGTACAACGCATCACCTAAACCCAAAAAAATGCACTTCACAAAGCTGCTAAATTTAGCATTTTGTTATTTTATTTTCGGCTCCTTTGCCGCAAAAGCTCAGGCAGTGGATACCCAGGATTCTCTGGCATTGGTTGATTTATATAATAGCACAAATGGAATAAAGTGGGAGTACCATGATAATTGGCTTACAACTGCCCCATTAAATACTTGGTTTGGTGTAACCGTTTCGGACGGCAGAGTAAGTGCCATAAAGTTGCCATTAAATAATTTGGACGGAACATTAACAGCTTCTTTAGGTAATCTTACCATGCTTAAAACTCTTTGGTTGCAGAATAACAATGTTTTGCGAGGGGGCCTTCCTGCTTCCATTGGAAATATGGCTAATCTTACTGACATTGATTTAAGTTACGATGATTTTAGGGGCAGCATACCATCTTCATTTGGCAACCTTATTAGTTTATCCAATTTAAGGTTATTTCACAATCTTTTTTCGGACAGTATCCCGTCTTCACTTAGCCGCTTATCTAATCTTGAATTACTTGACCTTTCTGAAAACCGGTTGAGTGGGAGTATACCTGCTGAGTTGGGTAAACTTAAAAATTTAAAAAAACTCAATTTATATAACAACGCACTAACGGGGTCAATTCCTGACAGTTTGGGTAACATGCAAAGTTTAACATACTTGACCTTAATGGCTAACAATTTAACTGGAAGCATCCCCCCTTCACTTAGTAATTTATCTAACCTTACATTTTTAGATGTTTCGTACAATAAGTTAACCGGCGGCATTCCGCCCTCACTTGGCAACTTGTCAAATCTCAGCTTCTTACTTTTAGGATACAATCAGTTAACTGACAGTATACCTGAATCCTTAGGTAATCTTGTTAAATTAACTGATCTAATGGCTTTCAATAACAATCTTACCGGGCGTATTCCTGCTTCTTTTGCAAAGCTCGTCAATGTAGAATATTTAAACTTGTCTTCAAATCAACTAAGCGGCACTGTTCCCAATCTGCCGGAAAGTAACTATTTACTGCTTGATATTTCTATCAACCATTTTACGTTTAGCGGAATGGAAAAATTACCCTATGCTGATGATCTGGAATATGCCCCTCAACTAAACATTCCTCTAATAAATAATAATAATACTCTTTCTGTTTCTGCCGGCGGTACGCCGTCTAACAACACCTATAATCTTTATTTAAACAATCAACTTATAAAAACACAGGTTGCAGACTCTGTTTTTATTATTACCGCCACAGGTAGTTATTATATTACTATTACTAACAAAATAGCCCCTAAACTTACCTTGCAGAGCGTTCCCCTTAAAATAAGCACTCTTCCACTAACTCTACTCAATTTAACCGGCTCGCTTGTACATAATACTTCGTTATTGCAATGGCAGGCAACCAATGAGATAAATACAAACTATTTTATAGTAGAGCGATGCATTACCGGTAATATGTTTACCGCTATAGGGGTAATGAATGCCATTAATAGCGCAGGCATTAACAAATACAGGTTTGTTGATACTAATATATCGGTCGGCAGCAATCTCTACAGGCTTAAAATGGTTGATAAAGATGGCTCGTTTACTTACAGCAATGTAATTGCTGTAAAATTAGTGAGCAGTATTTTGGGATTGAAGATTTACCCCAACCCAACCGATGGTGTTGCCCAGATTAACTTTTATGGCACTGCATACACGCAATGCCTGGTAACTATTGCAGACAATGCTGGTAGAATAATTTCAAAATCAACAATAAACTGTAAGCAAGGTATTAACACCATGCAAATTGATATGCATGGCTATGCGGCGGGTTTATATTTTGTAAGCATAAATGATACAAACGGAACTTATAAGTTGAAGCTTATAAAGAAATAGGTGTAACGTTTCCCCAGCCGGATTGCGCCCTGTTCAAGATTTAAAAAACAAAAAATAACAAAATGTCGTTGAAGCCCTTTTTATATCTAGCTATCTTTTTTTACTCTTTTACCGCAAAAGCCCAGGCAGTGGATACCCAGGATTCCCTGGCATTGGTTGATTTATATAACAGCACAAATGGCGATGGTTGGTATAACAATGCAGGATGGCTTACCCAATACCCTGTAAATACGTGGCAGGGAGTTACAGTACAAGGCAGCAGGGTTACAAAAATTGTATTTTACAGCAATCAGCTAAAAGGCAGCCTGCCATCAACATTGGGTAATTTAACGGCGTTAACGGATCTGGAATTAGTGGATGGCCAGTTGAGCGGCACACTGCCTTCTACCCTGGGTAACCTGGTTAACCTAACAGCGCTCATTTTGAATAAAAACAGTTTAACAGGTACTATTCCGGCAGCATTGGAAAATCTCACAAATTTACAAGTACTCAGTCTTTACCAAAATCAATTAAGTGGTTACATCCCTTCCTTCACCCGTCTCACCAACCTTACGGGTTTATTTTTGGGCAACAACTTTTTTAAGGGTACCATACCCCCTGAATTGGGTAACCTGGTGCAGCTAAGGCAGATTGATTTAAAGGCCAATCAACTAACCGGCGTTATTCCAGTATCGTTAGGTAACTTAATCAACCTGGAGTCGCTTGATCTTTCATCAAACCAATTAACCGGTGTTGTACCAGCGTTGTTAGGTAACCTCACAAACATGCGGTACCTCATTCTTTCGTCAAACCAGTTAACTGGCAGCATACCGCAAGAGTTAGGCAACCTGGTTAACTTAAACTCCATATTTTCCTTAAGCAATAATCAGCTAAGTGGTACAATACCTGCTACACTTGGCAACTTGGTAAACTTAAATGAACTTGATTTATCTAATAATAAGCTAAGTGGTGCCATACCAGCCAACCTTGGTAACCTAACCAATATTCTGGCCATAAGGCTAAAAAATAATCAATTAACGGGTAGCATACCGCCTGAACTGGGTAGCCTTAGTCTATATTTTTCTACCCTGGATTTATCTAATAATCAATTAACAGGCACACTGCCCGCTATGCTTGGTAAACCTGGCAGTTTTTTATCCAATCTTTATTTGAATAATAATCAGTTAAAGGGCAACATACCAGCCAGTTTTGGCAATCTTGCTAACCTGAATAATTTTTACCTTGGCAATAACCAGTTAAGCGGGGCAGCCCCTATGGTATTATCCAATCTCACTTTTTTATCTAATTTGTCGTTAGCAAATAACAACTTCACTTTTACTGTGCTGGAGTTTTTGCCCAAAGTACGTAACAGTCTTTTATATGCGCCGCAGGCAACTATACCCCTTATTAAAAGAGGCAGTACGCTTATGGTTTTTGCTGGAGGAACACCCGCTAACGATACTTTTAGGTTGTACAGAAATAATGTTTTACAAAAAACACAGGTTGCTGACTCTGTGTTTTCAATTACAGCAAATGGCAAGTATTACATAAAAGTAACTAACGCAATTGCAAAAATGCTGACGCTGAGCAGTGATACAGTAAGTTATTCGGTAAGTCCGCAAGATTCATTAGCGTTGGTAAATTTATTCGACAGTACTACCGGTAAAGGTTGGTTTAACAACACCAACTGGCTTACAAGTGCTCCGGTTAGTAATTGGTTTGGTGTTAAGGTAAGTAATGGCAGGGTTGTTGGCTTACAGTTAAGCGGCAATAATTTAAAAGGTTATATTCCACATAATATCGGTAATCTTACGGGGCTTAATTTCCTGTTTCTGGGTACTAATATTATCCGTGGCAGCCTGCCTGATGAACTTGGCAACCTGGTAAATCTTAACACTTTAATTGTTAATAACAATCAGCTGGTAGGTAACATACCCTCTTCCATAGGCAATCTTTTACAATTAGCAGACCTGGAACTGGCTATCAATAATTTAAGCGGAAGTATACCGGCCTCCTTAGGCAGCCTTAGCAACTTAACTGTCTTGGCTTTGTGGCAGAATAAGCTTTCTGGCTCCATCCCGTCATCTTTAGGTAAACTCAAAAACCTTACAACTCTTGGCTTGAATACCAACATGTTAAATGGCGCTTTACCCGCGGCACTGGGCAACCTAACCAACTTGTTAAGCCTTAACGTAAGTTATAACCAGCTAACTGGCAGTATACCTGCTGAAATTGGCAGCCTTGGAGCCTTAAACGATCTTGAATTAAACCAAAACCAATTAAGCGGCTTAATACCGCCAGAATTAAGTAAGCTTACGCAGTTAACAATTTTAATTTTATCCAATAATTTACTAAGTAACAATCTACCCCCTTTAATAGGCAACTTGGTGCATTTACGAACCCTTGATGTATCTTCTAACCAGCTAAGTGGTCCGGTACCTATGTCGCTTAGTAACATCCCTGGTTTGCAGTTTGTTAGTTTAAGAGATAACAAGTTTACTTTTAATGGAATGGAATCTTTGCCCGGTGCATACACTGTTATTTATGCACCCCAGGCAGCTATACCCCTAGTTAAAAATAGTGTTGAGTTATCCGTTTCTGCAGGGGGCACACCAGCCAATGACACTTTCAGGTTATATAAAAATGGCGTCTTAATAAAAACGCAGGTGGCAGATTCGATTTTCGTAATCAGCACCACTGGAAGATATAATATTAAAACAACCAATGCATTGGCAACCAATCTTACTCTATACAGCGATACGCTTGATGTTGCCACTTTGCCGTTAACCTTGTTAAGTTTTACTGGCAAGCAGGAGCACAATGGTATTTTGCTGCAGTGGCAAACAATTGATGAGGTGAATACCAAAGGCTTTACCGTGGAGCATAGCAGCAATGGTTCAATATATACCCCACTGGCTCAAATTAATGCCATTGGTAACGCTGGTACAAATAACTACAGATTTGCAGATGCAAATACATTTGCGGGTAAAAATTACTACAGGCTTAAACTGGAAGATAAAAACGGGCAGTTTACTTACAGTAAAATAATTTTTATAAATGCTGAAGAAAGGAAATCGGCGTTATCATTATACCCCAACCCAACAAAAAATATCGCCCGGCTTATGTTTAACAGTACCAGTACAGGCCGATATGTAATAATTATTGCCAATATGGCGGGCAAACAGGTTAAATGTTTTAATGGTGTTGCAGTACCAGGGGTTAATAATATAATGTTAGATGTTACTGGCTTTGTAAAGGGAGTTTATATAGTTACAGTTAATACTGTAGAAAGTGGTGTACAGGCTTTTAAGTTGGTAATACAATAATACATTTTAAAACATATTATTACAGATGCGTTACCAGTAACCCTGCAGGATATTGAATACCTGTTTAGTTAAATTTGCCGGGCATCAATAATGCTGTTAAAATTGTCCTTAAAGCTTTCGCTGATGGGTATGTGAATATCGTCGTTTACAATTACCTGGTTTTTGCTAATCATTTTAATTTTACTGATGGAAATGATATAGGAACGGTGAATGCGGGCAAACCGCTCTTTGGGCAGTATCTGCTCCACCGTTTTCATGCTACGCAGGGTAAGTATACTGCCGGTGGTGGTGTAAATTTTGCAATAATCCTTCAAGCCCTCTATATAAATAATATCCTCAAAGTTTACTTTAATGGTTTTGTAATCAGATTTTATGAAAATAAAATCCCTGTTATCATTGCTTTGCTGGGGTACATTTTTACCGGCATGCAGGGCAAACTGTGCCTTTGAGGCGGTTTTTAAAAAACGTTCGAACGAAATAGGTTTTAAAAGGTAATCCAGCACCTCAAAATTATATCCTTCAATGGCATACTCCGGGTAGCCGGTTGTAAATACCACCAATGGCCTGTGTGCAAGGCTAAGGCTTTTTAGTAATTGTATGCCGTTAATATCGGGCATCCTTATATCCAGGAACAAAAGCTGTATATCGTTTAAATTGAGTACATCCAGCGCATCAACTGCATTGGTGCATTTAGCAACCATGTGTAAAAAGGGTATTTTGCCAATATAATCTTCCAGTAGTTCTATGGCAAGGGGCTCATCATCAAGTAAAAGGCAGTTAATCATTTTTATATATGTGTTTTGATGCAGGCCGTTTTTATGGTAACGGAATGATGTTTGTTAAAAGAGGTATTTATTTTATTGAAAAGGGTAACCCGGCGCTACTTTTTTGTAATGCCTGCAATACCAAAACAATATAGTAAAAATAGCTTTATTACAGTTTACTGTGTGCTGCTTTAAAACAGATGCCCCAAAATGGCAATAAAAATATTCTTTTTTGTAAAATAAAGTGGTTAATGTGGATAGAGACATTACAAACAAATAATAAACCCTGCCAAAAACGGGTTAACGCTATGCTTACATTGCGTCAAAAGCCAGGGGGCTGGAGGGCATTGCATTATAAATTGGGATAAATGAGGTGGAAGGGGGGCAGCTATGCACGGCAGCATCGTAAAAAAGAAAGCTGCTTAAACGCTTCAAACAAATTTTGCAATTTATTTTTTGTGTTTAAGCAGCTTTTCTAATAAAACCTATATACCAGGGTTATCCTACTGTATTATATTCATTTCTTTTAACTCTTCCAGTGTAAGTGTTGGTATTTTGCCATGTTCAAGCTTTGTCATCACTAATTTTCCGGCTTTGGTGGCATCTTCCTGGCTTTTAAAAGCGTGGTTACCACTTATAATGGGTATGTACTTTTGCTTTATGTAAAGAGTATCGTTAACATAAATTTCGTACCCCCATCCAGAATCAGTTTGTACAGGCTTTAGCTCAACATACACTTGCCCTGCATGGTTTTCAGCCGCTTTTTGGTTACACGACAATAGTAACGATGCTGTTATTACAACAGCCGTTAGCAATTGCAAAAGCCTACTGATAATCATTTGTGTCAAGTGTTTTTGTTGGGTCAAACAGAGACAGGTCATCAAAATAAGCTGTACTGCTTTTACCACAGGTTACATAGCCATAGCTGCCTATTGCAAAACCAACAGCGCCTTGCCTTGCTGTACCCTGGAATGGAGACCTCCTGTCCCAAAGGTCGGTAGCAAAGTTGTAACGCCATGTTGTATTTTGAAGGCTGCCGTTAGCGCCGGTAGTAATAAAACCGTAGTCGCCAATTACAAAAGCAACTGCATTATCCCTTATAATATCAGTATAATCGTCGTCGTAAGACTGTGATGAGTTAGAGTTATTTATGTTCCTTTTTTGTGTCCATGCATCTGATGCAGCATCATAAGACCAAAGGTCAGTAACTTCCTGGCCATTGTTTGTACCGGTTACAATATAGGCTTTGGTGCCATATACAAATGATACAGCGCCGCTGCGTTTGTCGCCGCCAAAGCTGTTTTTCTGTGTCCAGCTACCTAAAGTACCCGAAGTTGGGTCGTACTGCCAAAAGTCTTTTTGGTAAGTACCATCATAGCCTGTAGCAACATAACCTTTGCCGCTAAGCGCAAATGCAACAGCATCGTAACGGGCAGTACCCGGAAAAGCAGCTACTGAATCCCATGTGTTAGATGCCTGGTTGTAACGGTAAAAGTCGGAAAGTTTGTTAAAACCATCGTAACCTGTACCTACAAAACCTTGTGAACCAATGGCAAAACCTACAGCCGAGCTGCGTGCAGTACCAGTAAAACTGGCCTTTTGTGACCAGGAGTTTGTGCCGGCATCATATGCCCAAAAATCTGTGAGCCTGTAAGTGCCGTCATAACCAGTACCCACATAAACAATGTTATCAATAGTAAATGATACGGCTTCCGTTCTTCCAACACCGTTCATTTCAGATTTTCTGAACCAATCGCCTGTAGTAACATTGCTTGTAGTAGATGACTTTACGCAAGAAGCAAAAGACAATATTATTACAGCAGAAGCAAAATAGTTTTGCATTTTTTTCATGATATCCCTCATTTTTGCGGCTGAAATTATCCGAAGCTTGCGGGTTGAAATCGTTAAAATGGATTATTGTGTTTTATTTATAGACAGAAGTGCTATATTTGTCTGCCAATTACGAAAACAGTTTGATATTTTAAGTTATTGGGCTTTAACAGTCTGTTTGTTTAGTAATTTTAGTACTTAGTCGGTATAAATTGGTAAATGGCAGATAAATACATAGAAATAATACATACTAACAATTCTGTAACAGGCTGCCAGTCTATTATTGCAGCCATTAAACGTAAAGCGGTTAATAATGGTAATGAAGCATACTGATAAATGCAGAAAAAAAAATATAGCGATTGTTTTTTTATATGCAGCATTAATTTTTATTACAAGCTGCCAAAAAACAGATATCAGTTTCGGCAGCCAGTTTGTGGATAATAATTATACTCAATTAATTAAGATTGATACAATTACCACTCAACTTTCCACCAGGTTTTATGATTCCATTCAAACCAGCGGAACTGGTTTAGGTATTGCCGGCACTTATGCCGACCCCGTATTTGGAACCGTAAAAGCAAGTTCGTATTTCAAGTTAATACCACCTACTTACAGCAGTGACAGCGATTATTCCCGCGGCTCGTACGACTCACTTATTATTATTATACGTCCTAAGAGAAACTTTTATGGCGATACCACCAAGCCGGTACATTTAAGTGCCTACAGGCTTGCCGCTGTGCTGCAGCCAAGGTTAAACAATACAGTATTATATAATAAAGATACCATTGCCAAATACTCTACACCATTGGGTAGCACAGATTTTACATATTACCCAACCAGGACAGACAGCGTAAAGATCAGATTAACTGATGATTTAGGTAAAGAGTTGTTTGGATACATGCAAACAAAGGATGGCAATATTCAAAATTTAGCCAACTTCCAGAACTTTTTTAAAGGGCTGTGTATTTCTCCCGGTGATAATCCTGCATGTATGTTTTCTTATTCCGACAGTGTTGTAATGAGGCTTTATTACAATAACCCAGGTGTAATACGTGCTGAAACATACAAGGATTTTACGTTTAACGATGCTTCAACCCAGTTTAACCATATAGAAATAAACAGGGCTGGTACTAAATTATCTGGTGTAACGCCAGATATACGCAGCCTGGTAAGCAGTAAATTAACGGGTAATGCCGCTTACCTGCAATCGGCAACTGGTACATCTGTTAAAGTTAGTTTCCCCTACATCCGCAGTATCCTGCAAATTCCTAACATTGCCAAAATTACACAGGCTACGCTGGTTTTAAGGCCTGTGCAGGGCACTTATGGCTACGATTACAAATTGCCAGACTCCCTGCGCCTTAGCCAAACAGATATGTATAACAATGCGCTTGGCGATATTTCAATAAATGTAAGCGGTACCTCTTACACACTGTATGGAACGCTTAATGTTGATTACTTGTACGGAAAAAACACACAGTATACCTTTGATATAACAAGTTATATTTTATCACAGGCTGCTACAAGCGAAAATAATTTGAATGGCTTAATTGTAAGCCCGCCCCAGCCGGCCTTTAGTACCCGTTTTAACAGGGTTGTTTTTGGGGATGGTACAAATACCTTAGGAAACGCCCAGTTGCTTTTATACTACATAACTGTTCAGTAATAACTGTATTTAATATATGAGATTTACATACCTGTATATATTTTTATTTATAACCGCTGTATTACCTGCGGCTGCACAAAACAATACTTCGCCGTACTCAATTATTGGCATTGGCGATATTGAAAGCAGCACTTACGATAAGTCAACAGGTATGGCCAATGCCGGCACCAGCCTTTCTTCAGAAAGGTTTTTGTACATGCAAAATCTGGCTTCCGTAAGCAGGCTTGCCGACCACTTTTTTACAATGGATGTATCTGGCCGTTACAAAGGGGTGAGTTATTATGGTAATTCAATAGGTACTTCTACAACTTCTACTTCGGCAGATTTTCAGGTTAAGAAGCTGTCAATGGCTATTAAAATAAAGCCATACTGGGGTATAAGCTTTGGTTTTATGCCTTACAGCAACAGCAGTTACTCCTTTTTTGCGCCCAAAAGTATACAAGGTACAAACGTTTTTAGCCAAACGTATTACCAGGGTACTGGTGGCCTTAATCAATATTATTTAACCAACTCATTTAGATTAAATAAGCATTTTTCGGCGGGCATTCAGGCATCTTACCTGGCAGGTTCTTTTACCCAAACGGAGGCGCTTGATTCTAATTCGCTTGGCAGCTCGTTGAATACCACCAGGAATATTTACATGGCAAAACTGTATGCAAAAGCAGGCATACTTTATAACGCCCAGCTTTCAAAAAAATGGAAAATTGCGCTTGGTGCAACAGCCTCAAACAAAACAACCCTTAACGCAGATTATTATTTAACCGTAAACTCCAATGGGTCTACCATTGTAGGCGATAAAACTATTAAAAACAGCTATTTTACTTTGCCTGCCATGTATGGCACCGGTATATCGCTTATTTATAACAACTACCTTACTTTTTCGGGCGATTATCAATATCAAAATTGGGGTAGCTTAAATTACAGTGGGCTTGGGTATAGTTTGGTAAACAGTAACCGCATTTCGGCCGGTTTTCAGTATGCAAAAAATGTAGGTTACTTGGATAACTTTTTTGAACGCTCTAACCTGCAAATGGGCTTTTACTATGGCAATTCCTATCTTAATATTAATAACTACCAGTTAAAAGATTATGGTGTAACAGTTGGCGCAGGTTTTTCAAACAAGTCAGGGCAGCTTGGTTGCCAGTTTAATATGTCGGTTGGCCGTCGCGGCACTACCCAAAACAACCTGATAAGGGAAGATTATATTACGTTTGGCCTGATGCTTACTTACCGGGAAATTTGGTATACCAAGCTTAGAAAATTCTTCTAATACTATTTTTAGCCACTGTTTTACATTTCAAGTGGTTTACTATACTAAGGCAGCGCATTACAGCGCTGCTTTTTTTTGCTGTAGCTAAACACCTATTTTATTAGCGTAACTGCCGATACATTAAATAATGTACTTATTTATCTAATTAAATTTACACTACCTGCTGCCTCAACACACAATAACTGGAGAGGCATTTATGAAAAAAAATTACATTTTGTTATTTTTCGTGCTGTTGGTTACAACAGCCGTTTTGCATGCACAAACACCTAAAGGGTTACTTAAAGGGCGTTTAGCCGATACCACCACTGGCCAGGTATTGCGTAATGCAACCATTAAAATTTTACGCATTAAAGATTCTTCCCTTGCCAGGGAGGCCATTTCCGATGATAACGGGCATTTTGTGGTAACAGGCATACCAGCGGGAACATATAATTTGCAGGTTAATTTTAATGGGTACGAACCAAGGTTTCAGCATTTTAAAATTACTGATAGTATTTATGCGCTTGATGCGGGCACCATTTACATGCAGTTGCATGCAAACAACCTTAAGGATGTAGTGGTACAGGCACCCCCAATAGTAATTAAGGCAGATACTACCGAGTACAACGCCCAAATGTATAACGTAAAGCCTAATGCAACTGCACAGGATTTATTACAAAAGCTGCCGGGGGTAGATGTTGATAAAGACGGAGGCATTAAGGCCCATGGCGAAACGGTACAAAGGGTACTGGTAAACGGTAAACGTTTTTTTGGCGATGATACCAAAATGGCCACACAAAACCTGCCGAGCGATGTGGTAGATAAAATACAAGTGTATGATGATTTAAGCGACCAAAGCAAGTTTACTGGTTTTGATGATGGTAACAGGGTTAAAACAATAAATATTGTAACCAAGAAAAATATGAAAACCGGCTATTTTGGTAAGGTAATAGCGGGTGTGGGCAACAAAGAGTTGTATGATGAGGCCGCAAACCTTAGCAAGTTTAAAGGGGATGAGCAGATTACTTTTATAGGGCAGGGTAATAACACCAATAAGCAGAATTTTACTGTGCAGGATATACTGGGCAGCAGTGGTGGCCGGGGCGGCAGCAGTGGCGGTGTTGGAGGCTCTGCAGGCAGCGGGTTTGGCGGTGCCGGTGGTAATAAGGCGGGTAATGGTGGCGGGCTAAGCCTTGCCAGCAGCAATAACAATGGGCTGAGTACCACATGGGCCGGAGGGTTAAATTACAAAAACACCTGGGGCAAAACTGATTTATACGGCAGCTACTTTTATAACAACATACGCACTGTGCAGGACCAGAAAAGCAGCACCCAAAATTTTTTGGCGGGCGACTCATCGTTGTACAACAACCAGGGCCAATCATCAACAAACAGAAACATCAATCAGCGGTTTAATTTTAATCTTGAAACCAGTTTCGATTCTGTTAACTCAATGGTTATAAGGCCCAATTTTAGTGTACAGCAGTCAAACGGTATGTCAAATACCACCACTACTACCACAAGGGGGCCTAACAACCTGGTAAGCAACGCTGCCGCAAACACCAACACCAGCAACAGCGGGTACAACGGCAGTACAGATGTGCTTTTAAGACACAAGTTTGCTAAAAAGGGCAGAACAGTGTCGTTAGATCTTTCCTGGGGCGGTAATTCCAATAACGGCAATGGCGAAAATTACTCCTCCAGCATTTATGCGTTAAAAACGGGCGATTCAACGCACATTATAAACCAGCATTACAATACCAAAGTGGATGGGCAAAGTTTGGGTACCACGCTATCGTACACGGAGCCGCTTAGTAAAAAATCCATCATAGAGCTTAATTATAATTACAGCTACAGCAAAAACAATGCAGACAGGTATACATACAATTACGACAGCACTGCAAAAGGCTATACCCTGCCAGACAGCCTGCTTACCAATACTTACCAAAATACGTACTACTCAAACAGGGCCACGGTAAGTTACCGTTACCAAAACACTAAAATGAATTTTAGCCTGGGCAATGGTGTGCAGTTTGGTAATTTAACAAGTATTAATGCCAGCAAAAACCTGTCTCTTACGCAGCATTATACCAATATATACCCAACAGCAAACCTTACGTACAGGTTTAACCGCACCTCAACTTTAAGGTTTAATTACAGTGGGCGTACAACGCAGCCCAGCGCCCAGCAGTTGCAGCCGGTAATTGATAACAGCGACCCCACCAATATAAAAATAGGCAACCCCAAACTTAGCCAGTCGTTCACACATTCATTCAGGTTGCTGTACATATCATTTGATAATGTACATTTTACCAATATGTTTGCCTCAATAAATGCCAATTTTGTAAACAATAACA
The DNA here is from genome assembly GCA_964598675.1 of uncultured Parafilimonas sp. Classification (GTDB taxonomy): domain Bacteria; phylum Bacteroidota; class Bacteroidia; order Chitinophagales; family Chitinophagaceae; genus JABDFW01. The sequence continues at coordinate 3,603 of CAZRDD010000026.1, read as the reverse complement.
TTGTTAACCAAACAATTACTAACCGTAACACCGGGGTTGATACTATAACCCCAGTAAACCTTAACGGCACATACAGCCTCTCCGCATTTTTTAACTATGGGTTCCCGTTAAAAAAGCCAAAGTCAAATATTAACTTAACAACCAATTTAAGCGATGTGCGCGGCGTTAGTTTAATAGGTACTACTACGGGGGCAAGTGCGGCAGTACCCGTACTAAATTATACTACCAATTATACCCTTGGGGAAACCGTTAAATGGACCACCAACCTAAAAAGCAATTTTGATGTAAATTTTTCTGCTTCGCCTACCTATAACATAGCCCATTATGCCATAGGTAGCGACAGTGTAAACAACATAAACTATTTTTCGCTGCAGCTTGCAACCGAGGCCACCTGGTATACAAAAAGCGGCTGGATATTAAATAGCAATTTCAATTATACTTACTATGGCGGCAGGGCCTCGGGCTATAACACCAGTGTGCCATTGCTTAATGTGGCTTTTGCAAAGCAGTTTCTTAAAAACAAGCGGGGCGAGTTAAGATTGACTATTTACGATTTGCTAAACCAGAACGTAAGTGTTTCGCGCAGTGTAACATCCAGCTACGTGCAGGATGTGCAAACCAAAGTGCTAACCCGCTACGCGCTGCTAACGTTTACGTATAACCTGCGGAGTTTTAATAACAACCAGCAAAATAACCGTCGCGGTGGCTTCCAGGGTGGACCAGGCGGTATGCCCGGTGGAGGGCCGGGTGGGTTTGGGCCGCAGTAATGCCTGGCCATACTGCCAGCACTTCGTTTAACAACGTAGCCAGCCAATAATAAAAAGGCACAGGCTTTTGCACTTATATGTAAAGGCCTGTATCTTTTATAAATAAGTCCATTGCTTTTGGCACTACAACTATTACAGTGGCCCGCAATATATTGAGCTGTTTTGAGTTTGAAGAATGTGTTTGTAAATTATTGCACTGGCAGTATTAAACCGCGTAGCTAAACGACTTTTTACCCTCCTGCACATTATTGGTGGCATTATAGGCAACCATATCAAACGCCTGGCAAATATTACGTACAAACTGCCTGCCTGTTGGGGTAACGGTAACTTTATTTTCATTTAAAACCAAAAGGCCGTCTTGCTGTAACCCGAGCAAGGTGGGTATGGTGTATTCTTCAAGAAAAGTATTATGTTGTTGCTGCAGGGTTGTTTGCCCTTTGCAAATAATATCTAATATATATTGTTTAAACAGCTTATCTGTTTCATTTAAAAAATAGCCTTTGGTTACCGGCAGTTCGCCTGCGGCAATGCTGCGGTAATAATTTTCAAGTTCACGATGGTTTTGTGCAAAAGCATCGCCGGTATCGCTTATGGCAGATACACCCAGGCCCACCAGCATTTTGGTATGGGTGGTGGTATAACCCATAAAATTGCGGTGCAGCTTGTTTTGCATCCACTGCTTGTACAGGTCGTCTTCGGGGCGGGCAAAATGGTCCATGCCTATATCGGTATACCCGGCCTCCAGCAGTAGTTGTTTGCCAAGCAGGTACAGTTGCAGTTTGGTATTTGCAGGGGGCAGGTTTGTTTCGTCAAACAACCGCTGTGCTTTTTGTTTCCAGGGTACGTGGGCGTAACTGTAAAAGGCAATACGGTCTTGCTGCAGGGCAATCACTTCTTTTATTGTTTTTTCTTCTCCTTCCAGTGTTTGAAAAGGCAGGCCGTATATAAGGTCGAAGTTTACCGATTTAAAACCAGCAGCCCTGGCCTGCTCCGTAGCGTATTTTACATTCTCTATAGGCTGTATCCTGTTAATAGCCCGTTGTACTATGGGGTCATTATCCTGTACGCCATAGCTCACCCTGCTAAAGCCCAGGCTGTGCAATACATCCAGGTGCTTCCGGGTGGTATTATTGGGGTGGCCTTCAAAACTAAACTCATTTTCCGTATGTATGGTTGCAGTGCTGTAAATAGCCTTCAGCAGCTTTTCCAGGTTTTCGGGGGAGAAGAAAGTGGGGGTGCCGCCGCCCAGGTGCAACTCGCGTATCACTGGTTTTTCATCCATCAGGTTGCAATACAATTGCCACTCTTTTAAAATGGTATTTATGTATTCCTCTTCAACGCTATGGTTGGTGGTAATTTTTTTGTTACATGCGCAATAAGTGCATAGCGACTCGCAAAAGGGCAGGTGTAAATAAAGGCTTATGCCTGCTTTACTGTTGTGCTGCGCAAAATTTGCTTTAAACCGTTGTTGCCAGCTTGTGGTTTCGGTTAAATCGTACCAGTAGGGTACGGTTGGGTAGCTGGTATACCTGGCAACCTGCTTGTTGTATTTTTCAGTAAGCTGTGCAAATGTTGTCATATAAAGCAAAAATAGCCATCGCTTTGGCTTGCCTGCCTGCGTTGTATCAGCCGTGGTGCTGATTTTTATCAGTAAAAAAAGTACAATTGTGCTATGATTGATTAAAGTCAGGTTTATTGTAAATGAAAGTCATTTAATTTGTTATAGCCTGTGGATAGTTTTGGTAAGTAAAATTAGTGCAGGATGATTACTGAAGATTTTATGACGATAAAAATAGCAAGCAATATACTTTTAGAAGAGGTACAGAAGGATTTTAGTGAGTTTTTTCCATACCTGAGATTACGTTTTTTGCCGAATACCAAGCTGCCTGTTGGCCAGCAACCTGTACGGCAAAATATGGTAAACAGGCCCGGTATGAAGTTTGGTGACTTAAACAATAAAATTGCGGAAGGCAGTGTTGAGTTAAACGACAGTATTACCGTTAGGGCGCTGGAAAATATTTTTAAAACAAAATTTGGCGTAACTGTACAGGTGCTTCGCAAAAGCGGCAATATTTGGATGGAGGCCAGTATAACAGGTAATTGGACACTTGGCCAGCAGAACGAACATGGCCGGGAAATATCCGGCAACAACGATTAACCAAATTCCAAACAACCCCTTTGTAAACAAGGTCAACTATCACGGCCTCTCCCCCGGCTCTTGAAAATACCCGCCGATTAAAATACCCCGTTAATACAAAAGGTTTTGCAATTTTACCAGGTTGATGATGCGTATTTTACCTTCAACGGTTTCAATAAGTTTTTCCGATTTAAAATCGCTGAGGGTGCGTATAAGCGATTCCGTAGCGGTACCAACATATTGGGCAATATCTTCCCGCGAAATATTTATGGCGTTATTGGCGTTGTTAAACTTGGCGTGTATATCAAGCAAAGCTTTGGCAACCCTTTTGCGTAACGAGCCATAGGCCAGCTGCATCAGCCTTTCCTCCTTATCAATAACATTTTGTGCAATAAGTTTAATAAACTTGTTGGCAATGTTCATGTCGTGATAGATGGCTTCCAAAAAATCGTCTTTGGGTATCATCAGTACTTCCGCTTCCTCCAGCACCTCAGCCGTTTCATCATAAAGTTTATTTTCCAGCAGCGGCAGGTATCCTATAAAATCATCAGCGGTATACAGGTTGGTAATATATTCCTTGCCATCCTCGTGTATGCGGAATGTTTTTATTTTGCCGCTTTGCAGCAGGTAAAGGTATTTTGGGCGTTTGCCTTCAGCATACAAAACTTGTTTTTTTGAGAAGGTGTCGCTGTCGTATTT
>CAZRDD010000025.1:0-20234 GCA_964598675.1 uncultured Parafilimonas sp. | reverse complement strand
GGATAAACCGCAAAGACCCAAACGGCAACAACATTTTTGAAGGGGGCTTTTTGGGGCTGGATAATATTGGCGTTTTTAACCGCAGCATACAACTGCACAGCCAAATGGCCCTTGAGCAGGCCGATGGCACCAGTTGGATGGGCATGTACGCCCTTAACCTGATGGATATGGCCATTGAAATAGCAATGCAGGACATATCGTTTGAAGATACCGCCACCAAGTTTTTTGAACACTTTGTATTAATTGCTGAAGCACTTAACGAGCTTGGCCTGTGGAACAACGAAGACAAGTTTTACTACGATACCCTTATGCCCGCCAAAGGCGCACCTATACAGTTGCGCATACAATCAATAGTGGGGTTAACCTCTTTGTTTGCCGTATCGGTTATTGAAAGAAATGTTTTTCGCAAGCTGGATGATTTTGCCAAACGCATTTCGTGGTTTGAGAACTACCGCAAGAAAAATAACAAATACTGGCCTAACGAAGAAAAGGCAGAGGGCGAAAAAACCTTGCTATCGCTGATACCTAAAGACAGGTTAACAGCATTGCTAACACGCCTGCTTAACGAAACAGAGTTTTTATCGGAAGGTGGTATAAGGGCGTTAAGCAAATACCATAAAGACCACCCCTACTCGGTAAATATTGAAGGCGTTAACTATTATATTCAATACGACCCGGGCGACAGCACCTCCGACTTTTTTGGCGGTAACAGTAACTGGCGCGGCCCGGTATGGATGCCCATTAACTACCTGATTATTCAAAGCCTTAAAAAGTTTGGGGAGTTTTACGATGGCAGCCTTACCGTAGAGTACCCCACCGGCAGTGGACGGTTTATGGAGCTGAGCGAGGTGGCCAAAGAACTTATACGCAGGGTAACCACGCTGTTTACAAAAGATGAAAACGATAACCGCCGCCTTAATGGCGACCAAAACTGGTTTTACAGTAAACCGGAAAACAAAGACCTGATACTTTTTTACGAATATTTTCACGGCGATACCGGCCGCGGCCTGGGTGCCAGCCACCAAAGCGGGTGGACAGCCCTTATTGCCGAGCTGGTAAACGAGCTGGCCGAAGGCGATAATACAGCCGAAGCAGAAAAAGAACCTGTTAGTGAAGGGTGGGACGATTAAGCAGGTTACACTTTAAAAAAAAACAAAACCTGCGGTTGTTAACAGTACAACCCTGGTAGTAAAAAGCTGCAGCAGGTAAACCTTGCAAAGCCATAGCCAGGTACAAAATGCCCTGTTTTTGGGGTATATGCGCGCACGTAAAGCCTGTAACTACTTTGTGTAACAGTATATGTGTACTATGAACATGTTTTTATGGTTTTTTTGCTATATTCGGGGCATGGAGCATATATATAAACTCATATTTATAGGGTTAAGCCTGCTTCTTATTGCTTTTTTTTCCGGTATTGAAATTGCTTTTATCAGCGCTAACCGGTTAAACATTGAACTTAAAAAAAAGCAGGGCAAAAAAAGTGGAGCTATTTTAGCCCGCCACATGGAAACCCCATCCCGTTTTTTGGGTGCTGGCCTTGTTGGCCTTAATGTGTTTATGGTTGTTTATGGCCTGCTGGTTAGCGATGCATTAAAAGTATTAAACATAACCAACGAATATCTTAAGCTTGGTGTTGATGCCATTATTTCGGCCACAATTGTGCTGGTTTTTGGCGAGTTTTTGCCCAAGGCCATTTTTAGTGCCAAAAGCGATTCGCTGCTGATATTTTTTGCACCGCTGGCCAACTTTTTTTACAACCTTTTTAACCCGGTTTCTTCTTTTTTTGTAAACATGGCCGAAGCCATGCTTAAATACCTGTTTAATACCAAGATAAGAGACAAGGGCGAGCCGTTTACGAAAGTTGACCTGGAAAACTTTTACCAGCAAACAAAAGAACAGGACGATGCCGTGCAGGAGCTTAATACAGAGTTGTTTGAAAACGCCCTATCCCTGCCTGCGGTAAAAATAAGGCAGTGCCTTGTACCCCGTACCGAAATTGAAGCAATAGAGGTTAATACCACCGTTGCAGCAGCCACCCAAAAATTTGTAAACACCAAGCTTAGCAAGCTGGTGGTTTACAGCGGCAATATTGATAATATACTGGGCTATATACACCAGCTTGACCTGTTTAAAAAGCCGGAAGAAATAAAAGCCATTTTGTTGCCCATACCCGTAGTACCAGAAAGTATGAGCGCCACCGACCTTATTAATAAGTTTTCAAAAGAGCGCAAAAGCATAGCCTGGGTGGTGGATGAGTTTGGCGGTACCGCCGGTATTGTAACTATGGAGGATGTGCTGGAAGAAATTTTCGGCGAGATAAAAGATGAATATGATACCGAAGAGTTTGTAGAAAAACAGATTTCAGAAAACGAATATATTTTTTCTGGCAGGCTGGAGCTTGATTACCTTAACGAGAAGTACAATTTCGATTTTCCTGCCGATGGGTTGGAAACACTGTCTGGCTATATTATTAACCAGCACGAAACAATACCCAAGCTGAAAGAGCGTATTATTATTGATAAATACGAATTTGATATATCAAATGTTAGCGATACGAGGATTGAAATGGTTAAAATGAAGGTGTTACTGTAATTATTTAATTTAATTTACTTATTTTCACCATCTGGTCAAAAAAACGTGATTGCCATATTTGAGTTTAAATTCCAATAACCAAAGGTACTCTGTGCCATGATACAACAGGTAAGGATATTATTAGCCGAAGAAGATGAATACGATAAAGAAAGGATAAGTAATATTCTTGAAGCAAAGGACTATGTGGTTAAATCTTCAAAAAATGGGAAGCTCGCGTTATTGGATGCCATTGAATTTCACCCGCACATTATTATAATTAACAGCTCGCTGCCAAAACTAAGTGGCTTTAAAGTTTTGGAACAGGTAAGGGATAACCCGTTTTTGCAAAATGTGCCGGTAATTGTTTATTCAAAACAACCGGGTGAAGCACGTATGGCAATGGATTTAGGGGCAGATGATTTTTTGCCAAAATCCTTTACCGATAAAGAATTACTAAAATCTGTGAAAACAAGGTTGGTAAAATATGAAAAAGCTGGTGGTACGGGTTTGCAAAAACGCCATGAGGTAGATACAGAAGTATTTGCCAGCTATTATCATGAGTTTAATACATTGTTGCACGGTATACTTGGTGGCACCAACCTTTTAATAAATGCCAATGGCACCTACAGCCAGCAGCAAACACAGGAGCTTTTGTTTTCGGTGTTAAAATCGGGCTTAAGGCTCAATCACTCCCTCTCCAACCTGCTTTTGCTGGAAGAAATAAAACGTGCGGAAGTTAATACTGAGCTTATTACCATGTTTACCAGCGGGGTTTCGCAAAAAGGGTGGCCGCAAAAAATAGCGGGCGAGCTGGAACACATGGCAAACGAGATGTATGGCCGCCTTGACGATTTGGAAATACACCTGCAGGATGTTAATGTAAGAATTAAACCAGAGTATCTGCTGCGCATTTTTATTGAACTTACCGATAATGCCTTAAAATTCTCAAAACCACAGCAAAAAGTTATTATAAGCGGCAAGGTGCATGATGATGATTATGTAATTTCTATTACCGATTTTGGTAAAGGCTTCCCTTTACCCACCCTTGATGCCGTTGCACCCTACAAGCAATTTAGTACAAAAAAGTACGATCACTCCGGCCTGGGTATTGGTTTGTTCCTGGTAAAGCGCCTGGCGCAATTTAATTTTGGCAACCTTACTGTAATCAATCACGGTTCAGGCTCAACCTTTACTGTAACCCTGCCCCTGCTGCAGCGTTAACAATGCTTTGTTATTAATAAGCACACCGCTTACACAAATCAATAATTTAGTTATTATTGCAGCCTATACCTTTGCACGCGTAAATAAATATAATGGAAAACGGATTATTCAACAGGTTAAGGGGTACCAGGAAAGAAATGTCGTTTGTAGACCACCTGGAAGAATTGAGATGGCATATCGTACGTTCGGTTTTGGCAATACTCGCTTTTGCCGCTGTAATATTCGTTAAAATACATTGGGTGTTCGATAACCTTATAGCAGGCCCGCTATCATCGCAATTTATCAGCTACCGGTTTTTTTGTAAGGCAAGTTATAAGCTTGGCCTGGGTAACTCGCTTTGCCTTGAAGCCCCTAAAATAACCATGCAAACCACCGCTATGACAGGCCAGTTTCTTGGTGCCTTCAGCCTGGCGTTTGTAGGTGGGTTTATCATTGCCTTCCCTTATATTTTTTGGGAAATTTGGAAGTTTGTAAAACCTGCGCTTAAGCCTAAAGAGCTTAAAGCCAGCCGGTTTGTTATATTTTGGGTATCGTTTTTCTTTTTTCTGGGTGCCGCTTTTGGTTACATGGTACTGGCACCATTTACCTTTAGCTTTTTGGCCAACTTTCATGTGAGCGGACTAAACCTGGTAGAAACAAGGCCCACTTTTAACGATTACCTGGATAACCTTACCACCATGATACTGGGTTGCGGTATTGTGTTCGAAATGCCGGTAATAGCGTACGCACTTACCCGCATAGGCATCATTACCCCAATGTTTTTACGTAAATCGCGCAAGTACGCCATTGTGGTAATACTGGTGCTTGCAGCGTTTATTACCCCCAGCCCCGATTGGTACAGCCAAACCATAGTGTTTGTACCGCTAATGTCGCTGTACGAGTTTGGTGTGTTTGTATCGGCCAGGGTGTACAAAAAAATGCAGTTGAAAGAAAAAGAAGAATGGAGCTAACATAGCTAAACCATTTTAACCATAACACTAAGGGCGGTGCTTGTAAAAGCAGCCGCCCTTCTATCTTACCTAAATACCCCCGCCACTTGTACACAAAAACTGGCACATAATGCCGTGGGTAGTATTTTTACCAACCTAATTTATATTACACATGAGGAAATTATTTTTACCGCTGGCTATGCTGCTGGCCCTGGGCGTACATGCCCAGCCCAAAAGCAGAGCAGCTAAATTTGTAACGGGCATAACCGCTAAGGACCTTAAAGCCAAACTTTCCATTATTGCTGGTGCCGCCATGGAAGGCCGCGAAACAGCCACCCCCGGCCAAAAAAAAGCAGCCGCTTACATTGAAAACTTTTTTAAAGGCATTGGCCTGCAACCCGGTACGCCCAATGGTTACCAGTTAAGTTTTCCCGTTTACCAGGATACATTAACCGCTGTAACCTTTACCGTGAATAACAACAGTTTAAAGGCAGACGAAGATTTTACAGTAAGCCAGTCCTCGTTTGTAAGTGGCAATTTTAAAACCAGCGAAGTGGTTTTTGCTACCTGGGGCATAAGCGATTCAACAGGTAACAATTACAGCGGCCTGGATATTAAAGATAAATGGGTATTACTGCTGGAAGGCTCTGCCAACGATGGGGGGAAACCAAATTTTCGTGCTGCCCGCCTTAAGATAATGACGGCAAAAGCCAGGGGTGCAAAAGGCCTATTGATTGTGTCCAGGGATTTTCCGAAGGCCAAACCCTCTGCCACAAAAGGAAGCATGTATGTTACCAAACAAACAGGTATACCTGTACCGGTGTTAAATATTTCGGTAGCAGCAGCATCGGCCATACTTGGTAAACCGGTTACCAGCTTCGACGACCTTAAAACAGCCATACGTGGTGTATACAATACCAGTATTGACTTAACCCTGGCAACCAGCACCAATAACCTTGAAAGTACCGATGTTATAGGCGTGCTGCCGGGTACCGATAAAAAGGATGAGTACGTGATGGTTACCGGCCACTACGACCACTTAGGTAAAAAAGACTCTGTTATTTGGTATGGCGCCGATGATGACGGCAGCGGTACCACCAGCGTGCTGGAAATTGCACAAACTTTTGCCAAAGCAAAAGCCAAAGGTGCAGGCCCCCGCCGTACCATGGTGTTTATGACAGTATCTGGCGAAGAAGAAGGCCTTTGGGGCAGCGATTATTACACCAGCCACCCGGTTTTTCCGTTAGAAAAAACCAGTGTTGACCTGAATACAGATATGGTGGGACGAATTGACCCCGATTACAAAGGCGATAGCTTAAACTATATTTACACTATTGGGGAAGATAAGCTGAGCAGCGACCTTTTAAAAATAAGCGACAGCATTAACAACAGCATTACCCACATGGAGCTTGACAGGCGTTTTAACGACCCCAAAGACCCCAACCGTTTTTACTACCGCAGCGACCATTATAATTTTGCCAAACACGGTGTACCCATTATTTTTTATTTTAACGGTGTACACAAAGATTACCACCAACCCACTGATACCGTTGACAAAATAAACTTCCCCTTAATGGAAAAGCGTGTAAAACTGGTGTTTTACACTGCCTGGGAAATTGCCAACCGCGATAATATGCTGGTAAGAGATATACCATTGAAATAGCTTTTTTACCATAGTATTGATGGCAGATAATAAAAAGCTGCGGAGCGAAAGTTCCGCAGCTTTTTGTTTGGGGGAATATAATCAGGATTTGGTTTAGAAGGCCAAATGACGCAAGTTGTTGTCAAAAAATAATTTACAACTACCCTTGTGCAAAATAGGCTTCAATCTCTCTAACAGCATTTTCAGTTCCGTTTTCTGTGCTTATTTTTTCGCCTGCCAATGCAACGTTTTCTATAACGTTGTTTGATCGGCAAACCTCTATAGCATTCATAAGTTTTGGGATGGTAAGGTTTTTTACAGGTATGTGTACCCCTAACCTCAAGCGCTCAACTATTTTACCCCAGGCTGGCTGATCGGTATAAAAAGATACTATAATAACGGGCAGCTTGTTTCTTAGCATGGTTGCCAGCGTACCAGCACCACCGTGAAAAACACCAACCTTGCATTTGGGTAAAACAACCTCGTGGTTAACGTATTTTGTTACAAACAGGTTTTTATGTGCAGGCAGGTTATCGTAAACAGCCCAGCCGGTACACAGCAGTATACGGTTATTCGTATTATTGAGGAGGTGAGTAATAATATCGGTAATGTTTTTACTGTTGCCAATGCCATTGCTGCCAAAACCAATATAAACAGGTTTGCTGCCCTGGCACAGCCAGTTGTTAAGTGCCGGTGGCTGCACATCTAAAAAATGGCCTTGCCTTTGCTGTGCAGGTACTGTTAAAAAGCCTGTTATTTTATGGTTGGCCTCCCAGTCCTTTGGTTGTGGTATTAATGACTGACTTATGCAATAAAGGTCTAATGGCTTTTGCATGCCTATATGGGTAACAAGGTTTTGTGTTAATGCTGGCAAACCAAGCTGGCGGCGAAACTCATTGGTTTCTTTTTTTACAAACTTCCAATAAAAGCGGTGGGCTATATGGTAGGTTAGCTTGTTGTACCAGCCAGCATTAAAAAAGTCAAAATCGCTCAACGGAAACTCCCTGGTAGGCACAACCGGTGGCATAAAATAGGTAAGCGCCATTTTTTTACGCTGTTTATCGGCAATTGCACTTACAATGGGCAATGTTGCTGAATTAGCTATAATAAAATCCACCTTATTTATACTGTTAAGGTAGCTTTCGCGTAAAGGCTGCCGTATGTTATGCAGCACTTTAAAAAAATACTTCATCAGCTTAATGGTATTCTCTGTTTTAAGAACAGATTGCCCTTCTGGTGAGTTCATCATTTCTTCGGCATTACCATACAATGGGTGAAATGGCAAGCCAAATCCTTCAACAAATGGCTTAAAGTTTTCTGGTGCAGCAATGGTTACTTTATGCCCGTTTGCTGCAAGGCCCAGCGCCAGCGCTATATATGGTTGCACATCGCCACGGGTACCATACGTGTAAATGCCAATGTTCATTGCATTTGTTTTTTGGTTAGGGTTTAGTGGCTTCGTCCTGCTCTTTGGCAATTTCTTTCTTGGTTTTGCAACGCTCAATATCGGCCTGGTAATCACGAATTTTGTCGTTATTAAAGCAATGCAAAATGGCCAACCGGTAGCTTTTTATGGCATTGTCATAGTTACCTGCAATTTCATCAATCATACCATAACGGTAATGTATCCACGCTTTGTCTAACGATGGTATTTTTAAACATTTTGCAAGGTGCTTTTCCAGTTCTTTAAAGTTTTCCAAATCTGCATACAATGTAGCAAGATGAAAGTACGGATGCGGGTAGGCTGGGTTGCTTTGTATGGCGGCTAAAAAATGCATTTTAGCTTGCTCATAATTATCAAACTGTGTTTTGTATATCCAACCCATGCTGTTATGGGCAGGGGCATAACCGGGTTCTTCATATAAAATACTTTCGTATTTTAAAAATGCATCACGGTAGCTGTTGTTGCGTATGTCAGCCTCTGCTTCCAGGGATAATTCTTCAAATTTGCTCGTCATTGTGCAAAGGTGAGGTTTAAGTAATTGCAACACAGGTTTGCAATGGTTATTTAGCAAAGGTTTTTGCACTTTCAGTTTACCGGCAAGCATGCAAAAATCGATGTCGTAACCACTGCGCTAATTTATTATCGCTGCCCGCATTTATGGCACATGGTTAATGCCTTAATAATATTGTACATTGATTGAGTACCGCTAACAACACCGCCTCATCAGCAAACAAGCTTATACCCAATACCCCTGATGTTTAAAATTTTTACCGATGCATCTGCGCTCAGGTAATTGCGCAGCTTGGTAATAAACACATCAAGGCTGCGGCCGGTAAAAAAATCATCGTTGCCCCAAACCGTTACCAGCAGGGTTTTTCTATCCATCACCTGGTTGCGGTTTATAAAAAGCAGTTTAAGCAGTTCGGCCTCTTTAAAGGTAAGCTGGCGGTTTTTGCCAGTGTAAAGCAGGTTACGGGTATTGTATAAAAAGGTAAAACTGCCAATAACCATTTCGCTGGCTGGGGCAATGGTTTGCAGCACCAGCCGGTTATGGCTTAGCAGTGCTTTTATACGCACCACCAGTTCGGCCAGGCTGAACGGTTTTTTAAGGTAGTCGTTACCGCCATGTTCAAACCCGGCCACCACATCCTCCGGCAGGGAGCGGGCTGTTAAAAACAGAATAGGCGTATCTGCATCTGTTTGCCGTATTTTTTGGGCAATGGTAAAACCATTTTCGCCGGGCAGCATAACATCAAGCAGCAATAAACTTGGTTTTTGTTGCTGGTAAGCTGCATAGGCATCCTGCGCGTTGGTTACATGTGTTACGGCAAAGCCTTTTGTTTCAAGGCTTTCTTTTACCACTTCTGCTAGGGCGGGTTCATCCTCGGTAAACAATATGGTTGGTTTGGGGTTGCTCATGCAGGTATGGCCAGTTTAAAGGTGCTGCCAAAATTTTCCCTGCTGTCAACGGTGTACCAGCCTTTGTGTTTTTGTATAATATTGCTTACATAAGCCAGGCCCAGCCCATGCCCCTTAACCGTATGGTTGTTTTTGGCGCTCCGGTAAAACTTATCAAACACAAAAGCAATATCCTCTTTGGCTATGCCCTGGCCATTGTCTTTTACTTGTACAACAATGTAGCCGTTTTGCTGGCTGCATACAATATCAATTACCACCACCGGGCCGGAGTATTTAACGGCATTGTCAAGCAGGTTGTTTAAGGCACTGTAAAAATGCAGCTCGTCCAGCCGGGCAACTGGTGTTGTTAATTGGCAGGTATAATGTATGGTTATTTGTTTTTGCGTGGTGCTGGTATAGCTGTTTATAAGTTGCTTTATCAGTGCATCCACATTAACGGTGGTGAGTTTCAGTTCAAAATCCTGGTTTTCGTAAATGGCCAGGTTGAGTATCTTTTCAATCATGCCGCTAAGGCGCTCCATTTCGCGCCGCGAAAGGCTGATGTATTTATGGGCTTTTTCGGGGTTTTGCAGCACATCAAAATCCTGCAGTGCTTCCATGGCGGCACTTGCGGTGGTAACAGGTGTTTTAAGCTCGTGGGTAATGTTGTTGATGAAATCGTTTTTAATGACCGATAGCTTTTTTTCCTTGCCCAGCATATACAACAGGTAGTACAGCGAAAAAGCCACTATACCCAACAGCAGCAGCGAGCCTGCCAGCATCCATATCATTTTACCAAAAAGGTAGGTACTCGGCGCGCCAAACATGGCGCGTACATAATTCATGTTTGTATCATACCTGTACGTAGGGAAGGCTTTGGTAATTACCGGCCAGGCAGCAGTAAGCGCAGCCGGAAAACGGTTTTTGTTAAGCAGGCTGTCGGTATCGCTGGTATAAAAATAAAAAGGTTCGTAAATATCGCGGCCAGCCAGGTATAGTTTAAGTAAGGGCCTTAGCCTGCCAGTATCAAAAGCAAACTGCCCGGCGGCTTTGTCGCCAATGTATTTGCCTATGTTTTGTGTTTTGTAGTAAACAATGTGGCGCTCCAGGTCTTCATCCCGGTATTGCTTTGCAAAATGCCTGGCTACCAGTTGCTTAACGCTGTCGTTTATGTTAGTATTGGCAATGGGGGCATTTATCTTTTTTATGGAGAAAGAGGTTTTATCCGTTGTATCTTTTTTGTTTTTTACGGTGTATTGGTAAACCTGGTATTTATCGCTCCATGTGCTGGTAATGCTCACCTGGGTGGTATCCATCAAAAAATGGTACAGCAGGTTTTCGAGCGTATCGCAGCGCAGCATAAACTCCTTTTTAACAGCATCTTCAAAGGCGAGGTTTACATCTTTATCAAACCTGTCTTTGTTAACCTTGTAATAATCGGTAAGCCATCCCGCCTGTAGCAGTACAATCCCTGCTACCGAGAGGCAGCACAACAATAATATAATGCGGGTATTACGTTTCATTATTATAATCCCACCAAATATAAACCACTGTTGGCGGGCCAATATTTCTATAACATAAATTAACAAACGATAACGGTACGCTTAACACCAGCGTGGCGTTTTGTAGCCAACCTTTGGCTACAAAGAAACAGTTATGAAGAAAGCTTTTTTTGTGTTGTACGTTATAGTGGCTGCCAATGCCTGTGCGCAAAATGCGGTGCTGAAAGAGGGCAGTATTTTTCCAGACTATACCATCCGCCACATTATAAATGCACCGGTAAAACAACTTAACCCGCTTAATTACAGTGATAAAATATTGATTTTGAACTTTTGGGGTACCTGGTGTTCGCCCTGCTTGCCGGAGATGGACAGCCTGGCTGCGTTAAAAAAACTAAACCCGGCAACCATTGAGGTGATTGGTATTTCAAACGAAACAACCGGCCGTTTGCAGAACTATTTAAAGCGAAAGCCTTCCGGCTTGTGGCTGGCATCGGACACGGCCACCTTTTTATACCGTCTGTTTGACTTTAACAGTGTTGGGCAATGCGCCGTGATTGATAAAAACCACCGCATTGTTGCAGTAACGCTAACCGATTCCGTTAACCAGGCTTTTATTAACCGGGTGGTGCGAGGGCTGCCGGTAAAGTCGTATGCCGAAACAGGCAAAACTAACGTTACTGCCAACACTGATGTTTTTGGCGCAGATACCACCACGCTGTTCAGCATGTTGTTAAAACCCTACCTTACCGGGGCTACCAGTATGGGCAAAGGGTATAACAACACCCCTTTTGAGGGGCGAAGGAAAAGCTTTATAAATGTTTGCCCCGAAATTTTATATAAATCAGCCACCGGTATTGAGGCACAGGGGCAGGTGATATTTGAAAACACCACTGAAAAAGAAACCTGTAACTATAAAGATACCAACGCCCTTTACTGTTACGATATAGTAGTTGGGCCAGCTTCAAAAGACAGTCTTGCTGCGCTGATGCTGAAACACCTTAATATGGTATTGCCCATAAAAGGCCGCCTGGAAAAAAAGGTGATACCTGTATATGTACTGCACAGGCGCGGTGGTGACAGCCTGCACATAGCCGTTTCTTCCGCCACAAAAGCGGAGTATAGCTTTAGTGGCACCGGCTTTGAGGGTACGGGTATTGCTTTTAAGGTTTTTGCCGACTACCTGGCGAACGACCTTGACCTGCCCGTGTACGATGATACCGGCCTTAACGGCAGGTACGATATTAAAACCGAAAACGTTTTACGTACCGTAAAAGATGTACTGGAAGCTGCCGGTAAACTTGGGCTGGTGTTTGAAAAAGGCGAAAAGGAAATGGATGTGCTGATATTGTATAAATAAAAAAACCGGGCAAGGTTTGCAACAAACCTTGCCCGGTTTTATAACAGTTAAGGCTTACCAGCCCAGCAGGTAAGCAAATATTAAAGGCACCACAATGGTGGCATCGCTTTCAACAATAAACTTGGGGGTTTCAATACCCAGTTTGCCCCAGGTAATTTTTTCGTTGGGCACCGCGCCGGAGTATGAGCCGTACGAAGTGGTAGAGTCGCTTACCTGGCAGAAGTAATTCCAAAAAGGTACATCGTGCCATTCAAGGTCCTGGTACATCATCGGTACTACGCAAATGGGGAAATCACCGGCAATACCGCCGCCCACCTGGAAGAAACCAACACCTTTACCGCTGCTGTTGTGGCGATACCAGTCGGCCAGCCATACCATATATTCAATACCACTTTTCGTGGTACTGGCTTTAAGCTGGCCTTTTATAACGTACGATGCAAAAATGTTGCCCATGGTGCTGTCTTCCCAACCACCAACTACTATTGGCAGGTTTTTTTCGGCAGCAGCAAGCATCCAGCTATCCTTGGGGTCAATTTCGTAATACTGTTCCAGCACACCGCTGGTTAGCATTTTGTACATGTACTCATGCGGAAAATAACGCTCACCGGCATCTTCAGCATCTTTCCATAATTTATGAATATGCTTCTGCAACCTGCGGAAGGCTTCTTCCTCGGGTATGCAGGTATCGGTAACGCGATTGTAATGGTTTTCCAGCAGGTCCCATTCTTCCTGCGGGCTCAGGTCGCGGTAGTTAGGCACCCTTTTGTAATGGCTGTGGGCCACCAGGTTCATAATGTCTTCTTCCAGGTTAGCGCCTGTACAACTAATAATATGTACTTTATCCTGCCGTATCATTTCTGCTAACGATAAGCCCAGTTCGGCAGTGCTCATGGCACCGGCAAGGGTAACCATCATTTTACCGCCATCCAGCAAATGTGTTTCGTAGCCTTTGGCGGCATCAATTAACGCCGCTGCATTAAAATGGCGGTAGTGGTGTAAAATGTATTGCGATACAGGTCCTTTCGTCATAGTAAAAATTTTGAGGGCACAAAAGTAGTTTTTTAGGATAGATATAAAAAGCGATTGGGAAAATGGTATTATTAAATATTACTGCATTACTCCTCGCTGCTGTTTGCCCCGCCAGTGCCGCCCGTTGCGGTTTGTATTTTATCAACTGCCTGTAAAAATAACTGCCGCATGGCATTGGGGCAGCAGCGCTGGTAAAAAACGGGCTCATAATAAGAGGAAGGGATTACACTGGTGGGGGTTATAATTAACAAGTGCGTGATGGTGCCATCATTAATAACGCAGCTTTTTCTGTTGTTGATACTGTCGCAAAAGTTACGGCCCTTGTCGCCGGTAATCTTCCATACCTGCTTTTCAATAAAAAAAGCCAACACTGAATCGCCCGCTTGCTTAGAAACGGGTAACGGGTTTATGGCCACCCGGTTATTTACAGCAATATTATATAAGTATCCCGCCCACTTGTTGTTATGCTGGGCCAGAATATGGTAGGTTATGCTGTGGCCCCACGCGGTGTTTTCCCCGGCGGAGGCAAGCACTACATCGTTCTGCTGCTGTAGCGTGTGCAAAAAGGTGTCGGCCAATTGCTCCACCTGCCCGTAACCTGCAGCACTGTTTTGCAGGTACGCCGCTTTTTTAGGGCCTGTGCAAGCAAGCAATGCAAAAGCAGCTACAGTAGTGGTTAAAAAGATGTATTTCATAATAAACCGCATTTTGTATAATGATGTGTAAGCCCCCACAAGTTACATATTGGTGGGTGTTAAATAATATTGAATACAGGCACTGCCTGGCGCACATTTTAAATGCGCCTGGCATTTTTTAGGGAAATATTTAAGAGCAGGTTTTCTACCTTTGCAGCTAACACTAAAAAGTTACACTATGCCGGGATTTGAATTTTTTGGCGATGAGGAAAGGAAGGAAGTGAATGATGTGCTGGAAACGGGTATATTAATGCGTTATGGTTTTGATGGCCCGCGCAAAGGAATATGGAAAGCAAAAGAACTGGAAGCCGCCATTAACCAAACCTTTGGCAGCAAATATGCACAACTGGTAAGCAGCGGTACTGCCGCGTTAACCACTGCATTGGCTGCACTTGGCATAGGTGCCGGAGATGAGGTGATTATGCCCGCTTTTACTTTTGTAGCCAGCTTTGAGGCAGTGTTAAGTGTAGGTGCCGTGCCCGTACTGGTTGATGTTGATGATACGCTTACCCTTAACCCGCAGGCAGTAAGCAACGCCATTACGCCTAAAACAAAATGTGTTATGCCCGTGCACATGTGCGGCAGCATGGCCGACCTTGATGCCTTAAAACAAATTTGTGCCGAACATAAATTATTGTTGCTGGAAGATGCCTGCCAAAGCATTGGCGGTACTTACAAAGGCAAGGCGCTTGGCACCATTGGCGATGCGGGTACTTTTTCGTTCGACTTTGTAAAAACCATTACCTGTGCCGAAGGCGGTGTGGTGTTGACCAATAATGAGGATATTTATATAAAGAGCGATGGCTATTCCGACCATGGGCACGACCATTTGGGTGTTGACCGCGGTGCAGACCTGCACCCTTTCATTGGCTATAATTTTCGCATTAGCGAGCTGCATGCAGCCGTTGGCCTGGCGCAAATACGCAAACTGCCGCAGTTTTTGGCTATTCAGCGTAAAAACCATGGCGTGTTAAAAGCGGCGTTAGCGCAAATACCGGGCGTAACTTTTCGCCGTGTGCCCGATGAAAGCGGCGATAGCTGCACTTTTTTAAGCTGGTTTTTGCCCACCGAAGAAATAGCCCGCGCTGTGGTGGCCGAGCTTAAGGCAAAAGGCATTTTACCGGGTAATTTTTACTGGTTTGATAATAACTGGCATTATATACGTAAATGGCAGCATTTAAAAACAGCGGCATCGCTTAACAGGTTGAGCGAGGTACAAATAGCGGCCCTTGAAAAACTGGAAACTACTGATTTTACAGCCAGTGATAATATAATGAACAGGTGTATTTCCACCCTCATCAACCTGTCGTGGACGGAAGAACAATTAAATGATAAAGCCAGTAAAATTGCTGCAGTAGCACGCGGCGTGCTTGAAAAACAACTTGCTGAAGCATAACTGTAGCCAAATTTTAAAAATACTTCTTATATGTTACGCCTCTTTCGCCCACAGCAAAAGGGGCGTAATTTTTTATTGTTCTGTATCCAGCTGTAAAACAAATGGTGCCCATTTTTTTATGGCCTGCTGAATATCAACGGGGCGGTATGGCTTTAATAAAAAATCGTTCATACCTGCTTCAAACCCTCTTGTACTTTCTTTCATAAGTGCGTTGGCTGTTATGCCTATTATAACAGGGCTGTTGCTTTGCACATAGTATTCCCTAATGCGTTTGGTGGCTTCAATGCCATCCATTACCGGCATTACAATATCCATAAAAATAAGGTCGAACTTCGTTTCAATGGCCAGGCCCGCAGCCTCGCTGCCATTGCGTGCTGTAACGCAACTGTACCCTAATTTGCCTAATATCTGCACCATTAGTACCTGGTTCATTTCATGGTCATCGGCAACCAATATATTAAGTGGCAACCTGTTTGCCAGGGTAGTATCAATAACCTCTGATTTTTTTAAGCGGGACAGTATTTTTTCAGAAACTTTTTCGTCAACCTTTTTAGCCTTAATCGTAAAAGTTACAATGTTACGTTGCTGGTTTTCGTCAATAAGCTTAATGTTACCCCCCATTAACGATATTAAACGGGCGGCTATTGAAAACCGTAAGGAGGATATGCCAAAAAGGTTTGGCCTACCCGGTATGCTGTTGTTTTCGTTCGTTTCTTCAATAACTGATTTTTCTTCAGGGTCAATAACTTCATCGTCTACAATGGTAAACCGTATGTCCATCGTATCATTGCTGCTGCCGGTTAATTTTACACTAAGGCTTATTTCCCCATTTTTAAGGGCGGCCTGTTTTTCGCCCAGTATACTCATTAATATCTGGCGCAGCCTGGCAGGGTCGCATTCAATTAATGCAGGTATATTTTCGTCAATAATATAAGTTCTTTCATTTTGGGCAGTGGGCAGGCCTGCGGAGTTAAATACCTCGTTTAGGCAATCCCGTAACACAAAAGGGGTATTTTCCAGGGGCATTTTGCCATTTTCAATACGCGAAAAATCAATAATATCGTTTACCACAGCCAGCAGGGCCATACTGCTGCGGTATATGGTGTTGGCAAGCACCTGCTGCTCCTCGTTAATGCCTGTATCGGCCAGCAGGGTGCTTGTGGCTATAATATCGTGCATGGGTGTACGTATTTCGTGGCTCATCAGCGCCAAAAAATTTGTTTTTGCCCGGTCTGCGGTTTCTGCAATATTTTTTGCGGCAAGCAGTTGTGTTTCGGTGTTTTCCCGCAGCTTTGCATTGCGCAGTACCATAAGGTAAAATATAAGCAGCAGTATAAGGCAACCTGCAACGTTACAGTATAAAACAATAAACAGGTTTTTATTATCCGCAGCATCATCTTCATAAATAGCATTTAACCTGTTGTCTTCCCATACGTGTATAGATGAAATAACATTTCGTATACTATCCATTATTGCCCTGCCCCTGCCCTGGCTGGTTATGGCAATGGCCTGTTGCTGATGGCCTTCTTTAACAAGGGCCGTCATGGAGTCAACAAAACCCATCTTATTTTTTATAAGTATGCCCAACAGGTTTATTTTCTCCTTGTACTCGGGCATAAAAGCAACAAGGCTGTCGCGGTTAATAAAAGCAACTTTTTGTTTTGCTGTAATATATGGGGCTAAAAAAGCATCGTTGCCTGTAATAACATAACCCCTTTCGGCAGTTTCAGCATCGGTAATGGTGTTAAGTACCTGTTTAAGCCGTATGGTAACTTTTTGTGAGTGGGTAACCTCGGCAGCCACTTTGTTCCACTTATTTAAAACAGCATATACAACACCGGCAATCACAACCATTAATATAGCCATGAACACTATCAGCAGCAGCCCTTTGGTTTTGTATGTGAGTTTAGTTTTTATGGTGGTTAAAAATCGCTTATTTAATGGCTGTAAAAAGTTAAAACGAATTAAGATAGTATTAAAAAAATCTTAATATACTATATCATGGTTTCCACTCCAGTTTGTTGCATTGTTCTACCGACCCAAGCCTGAATTTTACCGACATTTTTATAGCTTTCTGCAATTTTAGTTCTTTATCGCAAAAAAAAGGCAGGCTGCTCGTATAAAAGTTAGCCGGTATGGGGTGTATATAAAATGGGCTGGGCAGGGTACTGTCTTTAATACCTGTTCTTGGTTTTGTAGTGTGCAGCAAGCTGTCAGCGTGCTGTGCTGTAGCAGTAAACACACAAAAAAGGCCCACAAATACAGCTAAAACAGTTTTATGCATACAAAGTGTTTTTTGTGCTGTAAATTTACGCGCCCGCATTTGTTATTAAACATTAATTAAGTTGTAAACCTGTATTATAAAGCATGTCACTTAGTCAATCACTGCAACAAAAATTATTACAACGGCTGTCACCGCAGCAAATACAATTAATGAAGCTGCTGCAGATACCTACAGCAAACCTGGAAGAGCGCATAAAGGAGGAACTGGAAGAAAACCCGGCATTAGAAGTAACAGAAGAAAACCATGAGGATGAATTTACCGATGATTTAAAAGAGGATATTGATAACACTGAGGATTATGAACTTGACGGCAGCGATGATGATTACGACAACCTTGATATTAGCGACTATGTAGCCGAAGGCGATGATGATATTGCCGATTACAAGTTAAAAGATGATAACTACCCCGAACTTGACGACCAAAAAGTAATGCCCATTAAAATAGAAGACAGCTTTCACGAAATGCTGCTTGATCAGTTGGGTATGTTGTCACTGGATGAAAAGAACTACAAAATAGCGGAACAGGTTGTTGGCAGTATTGATGATGATGGCTACCTGCGCCGCGAGTTAAGCAGTATAGTGGATGACCTTGCCTTCAGGCAAAACATAATGTGTACCGAAAAAGAGGTGGAAGATATTATTAAAAAAATTCAGCAGTTTGACCCCCCCGGTATTTGTGCCCGCGATTTAAGGGAATGCCTTTTACTGCAACTGCAGCGCCAGTTGCAAACGGGTAAAAATGTGCCACTTGCCGTACAGGTGCTTGATAAACATTTTGACGAGTTTACCAAAAAGCACTACGAAAAAATACAGCGCGGCCTTAATTTAACCGATGAGGACCTTAAAGACGTTATTGGGGCCATTATTAAGTTAAACCCAAAGCCCGGCGGCAACGTAGGGGATATTAACAAGGCCGAAACCTATGTAATACCCGACTTTTTTATTTACAATACCGGTGGCAAACTGGAGATAACCTTAAACTCGAAAAACGCACCCGACCTGCGCATAAGCGAAGGTTACAGGGAGATGCTGAAGGAGTATGATAAGGGCAGTAAAAAAGATAAGCGCCAGAAGGAAGCGGTAATGTTTATTAAACAAAAAATAGACTCTGCCAAGTGGTTTATTGATATGATAAAGCAGCGGCAGCATACCCTTTACAGCACAATGGATGCTATAATGAATTACCAGAAAGAGTTTTTTCTTACCGGTGATGAAACTGTACTGCGCCCAATGATATTAAAAGATATTTCGGAAGTTACGGGCCTTGATATATCTACCGTTAGCCGTGTGGCCAACAGCAAGTTTGTACAAACGGAGTTTGGTACTTACAGGCTGAAGTTTTTCTTCAGCGAATCGCTGAGTACCGATAGTGGCGAAGAAGTAAGCACGCGCGAAGTGAAAAAAATATTGAGCAACCTTATTGAGGGGGAAGATAAAAGAAAGCCACTGAGCGATGAGCACCTTACCGATATGCTACAGGAGAAAGGCTACAACATAGCCCGCCGTACCGTGGCCAAATACCGGGAGCAATTAAACATACCTGTTGCCAGGCTGCGTAAGGAGCTTTAGTTTTTACCTGCTAACCAATTAATAAAATTACAATGACCAACGATAAAGTAATAGATGTACAGCAGCCTACTATTTTAAAAATTTTAGCGCGAATATTCTCGTATGTTTTCCACCCGTTGTTTTTACCTACCTACATTTTTTTGTGGTTAACACTAAAGTTTCCGTATGCTTTTGCTGGTATAACACCTTTTACGCTTTTTACCCGTAAAATAACCGTGTTTTGGATGACGGGCTTCTTCCCTGCTTTCTCTGTGTTTTTGCTGTACCAGCTTAAGTTTATTGAAAATATTTACCTCCGCTCGCAAAAAGAGCGTATCGCGCCTTACATCATTACCATGATTTTTTATTGGTGGATGTGGTACCTCAGCCGCAATTTTACCGATCAGCCAGAGGTGTTGAGGTTCTTCTTCCTCGGTATATTTTTATCAACAGTGGTGGGGCTTATAGCCAATAACTTTTTTAAAATAAGCATGCATGCCATGGGTGTTGGTGGGGCATTAATGTTTATGATACTTACCTCGTTTTACTACCATGTTTACCTAGGTACAGATATTTCTTTAATCATCATAATAGCGGGCATTACCTGCTCCTCAAGGCTGTTGCTGAATGAGCATGGCGCTTTTGAAGTGTACTTTGGGCTTTTTACCGGCATATTATGCCAGGCCCTTGCCTATTATTTTGCTATGTAATATTGCAGGCGGTATACTTAACAGGTTATAACCATTAAGTGTACTGCCCGCATATTTTTTGTGCTGAATATCTACTCCGCTGTTATGGTTTTGCAGATGCTTGTTTTTGAGTTACCACCACATCGGTACTGGATGCTGCTGGTTCCACCCCATTTTTATCCATTAATTGTATCAACCGCAGGTTAATGTTTTGCTGAAAAGCATAAAACTCTGCCAGTGGCTGCGTAATGGTGGTAAAGTATTGTATAGTGATGATATGCGCTGTTTTACCGGTTTCGCTTAAATATACTACGCTGCTTTCAACAACTTCATCAACCAGCAATGCTTTAATATCATTGGTAAGTGCTGTTAATTGTGCCGCATTGGCCGAGAGGCTTATTTGCAGCCCTGCATCTACACGGCGTTGGGTACGCAGGGTAACGTTATCCAGAATAGTATCAACCATTTGTTTGTTAGGAACAGTGATATATGTTTTTTGGTCAGTTCGTATACGTGTGCTGCGCAGCCCT
>CAZRDD010000024.1:2711-20287 GCA_964598675.1 uncultured Parafilimonas sp. | reverse complement strand
GCCAGCGGTGAAAAAGAAACCGTTGAAAGAGTGTTGAATGAAGAATTTAATACGCTTAAGCAATTGGTAAAGGATATTTTGGTGGCCGATGAGGATATACCGATGGAGCAGGTGGTAGGCCGGTTGCTTAAAAATCTCAATAAAACGGTTACCACTGCCGAAAGCTGTACCGGGGGTAACATAGCGCATTTAATAACCAGCGTGCCGGGCTCCTCAGCTTATTTTTACGGTGGGGTGGTTAGCTACGATAACCGTATAAAGCAACATGTGTTAGGCGTTAAGGCCGAAACGCTGGAGACTTTTGGGGCTGTTAGCGAAGAAACCGTGCGGGAAATGGTAACCGGCGTATTGGCTACCATGCAAACAGACTATGCCGTTGCAGTTAGCGGCATTATGGGGCCGGATGGCGGCACGCCCGATAAGCCAGTGGGCACCGTTTGGGTGGCTGTGGGCAACCATAAAAAAATCGACACTAAAAAACTGCATTTTAGGTTTGACAGGGCACGAAATATTGAATTAACCTCAATAAACGCGCTAAACCTGCTGCGTTTGTTTATTCTGCAAAACAGCTGATAAGGTTTATTGCAGCATAAACTTTAATTTTGGCGTTGAAACAGGGTTGCTTATGCTGCATATTGCTTTGCAGTACAAGAGTGCGACGCAACCGGGATGAGGGTTGAGGTGTTGCCGGGGCAATCTTTTTCCGGGAGAAAAGAAAGACTATTTGGCCCCCTTACGGGGATGGGGGTAAACATTTGAAACCGCAAATACAATGGCTATTGTTGATTTGGTAATGCCTAAGCTGGGCGAAAGTATAATGGAAGCTACCGTATTAAAGTGGTATAAAAAGGCCGGGGATACTGTTAAGCAGGATGAAACCGTACTTGATATAGCCACCGATAAGGTAGACAGTGAAGTGCCTTCAACTGCGGCAGGTATTATAACCGAGCTGTTGTTTAAGGAGAATGATGTTGTACCCATAGGTGCCACCATTGCCCGTATTGAAACAAATGGCCAGGCTGATGCAAAGCCAGCCCAACCGGTAAATGCTGCGCCACCCGTGCAAGCGGAGCCTGAAGAAACAGAGGTGCCTTATGTGCCGCAACCAACAGCGGAAGCTGCGCCTGCACCGGCCACCGGTAACAGGTTTTACTCCCCGCTGGTGATGAATATTGCCAGCAGCGAGGGTGTAGGCATGGCAGAACTGGAAAAGATACCCGGAACTGGTAACGATGGCCGGGTTACCAAAAATGATATTCTGCAATACGTACTCGATAAAAAAGCTGGCATTATACCGCAGCAGCCTGTGGCTAAAGCGCAGCCTGTGGTTGCTGCCCCCAGGTTTCCGGCACAGGAAACGGCAGCGCCGGTTGAAAAACCTGTTGCACAACCACCTGTAACAGCAGCACCTGCAACGGCGGATGTTGCGCAGCCAGTTGATGCATTGCCTTACAGTGGTAATGTAGAAATAATTGAAATGGACAGGATGCGCAAGCTTATAGCCAAACACATGGTTAACAGCAAGCAGGTTAGTCCGCACGTAACATCGTTTGCCGAAGCTGATGTTACACACATGGTTTTGTGGAGAGAGAAAGTGAAAAAGGAGTTTGAAAAAAGGGAAGGCACCCGTATAACTTTTACCCCGCTGTTTATTGATTGTTTGGTAAGGGTAATTAAGCGTTTCCCGATTATTAACAGCTCAGTAGAAGGTGACCGCATTATTGTTAAGAAGGATATTAATATAGGCATGGCTACTGCCATGCCAACCGGTAACCTTATAGTGCCGGTAATACGCAATGCCGATTATTTAAACCTTGTTGGCCTTAGCAAACAGGTGAACACGCTGGCAGACAATGCCCGTACCAATAAGCTTAAGCCCGATGATACGCAAGGCGGTACTTTTACCTTAACCAACGTAGGTACTTTTGGCAGCCTGATGGGTACCCCTATTATAAACCAGCCCCAGGTGGCTATTATGGCAGTAGGTGCTATTAAAAAAAGGCCAGTAGTAATTGAAACCGATCAGGGCGATACAATTGGCATACGGCACATGATGTATCTATCGCTAAGTTACGACCACCGCATAATTGATGGCAGCGTTGGCGCAGCTTTTTTAACCGCTGTGGCAAAAGAGTTTGAAAACTGGAATTTTGAAAGAAGCTGGTAGAGTTGCCGTTCAGTAGGGTTTAAATAACGCGTGAAAACTGCTGTTATTTTTTGAGGTAAAAGCAAAATGGTTGCAAAAAACGATTAACAGTCTGGGTGTTTTAAGCGCCCGGACTTTTTTATGATAGCCCTTAAATTTTTCTTAATACGCTTTTTTGGGAGGTACATGCTGTGTTATTTTTTGTAATTTACTGTGCAAATAACCGGCTATGAAATCATTATCAGAAACATGGTTTGCAGATGGCTATATTGACTTTGAATTGAAGAAGTATACACTGTTGGCCTACCTGCAGGAAGTAAACAAATATTTTAATCAGAACATGCTTTACCCGCAACTGGCGGATGTTATTTTTCACTACAATAACCTTATTGCGTTTAAAAAAAATAAGCAATACCTGCAGGAGCAGTTCCCTAAAAAATTTACAGGTATGCAATTGCAAAAACTGGAATTGCTGTACGAGAAGATGATTGAAGATGATGATATGATGAAGGAACTGGAAGACATTATACAATATGCTTCAAAAATAATGGAAGCCACCATTAATAACGGCACAGAAATTTATGAAATGGTGGAAGAAAAAATGACCATTGCCCCGGTGGGCCTTGTGCCGCTGGATTTAAAAGAAGGTTATTTCTTTTTAAGTACCGCATCAGACAAAAACACAAAAGTGTACCAGTACCGGTTGAGTATTTTTGAGAAGCATGATGAAAAATACCGCACCATTAAAACCGAATATATAGATACCTGGTACCGCAGCTTTACCAATACCTACGAAAATATTAAAGGCGAGCTATTACGCAGCCGCAGTTTTTTGCCCAACCCTGCTGTTTATGCTATTGATGTGGCATTGGGTTTTCCTGTGGATGAAACCATACTGCCAATAGCCAAGCGCAGCCTGGTAAGGCATATTACACCAAAGGCGTAG
This sequence comes from uncultured Parafilimonas sp., assembly GCA_964598675.1. Lineage (GTDB taxonomy): Bacteria > Bacteroidota > Bacteroidia > Chitinophagales > Chitinophagaceae > JABDFW01. The sequence goes on along the minus strand of CAZRDD010000024.1, from coordinate 17,195 downwards.
CTGATAAGTGCTAAAGTATTTTGATGTAGTAAGCCGTTTAAAACAATATTGTAAAAGCTATGGATAGTATACTGTGCCGTTTAGCCTGAAATTGCTCCTTGATAATAATGGGGAGTTCTTCAAAAAATGATAAAATACGACAGCAAATTCTTTTCTTGTTAACGGCCTGTTTGCATCAAAGGTATTAAGCGAGTTAAGCATAAATAATTTTGCCGGGGATATTTCCGCCTCATTTGTACCATAGGCGGAAGGAGTTTGAGTGATGCTGTTTTTGTGTGTTGCCCATACTTTTTTTTCTGCCGTTTTTATAATGCCTGTAATATTATTGTAAGTAACGGTAAACGCACTGTCGTTGGTGCTAAAAACTATTCCATACGTGTTGATTATGTTGTTTACTATTTCCTTTTTGCTCACAATACTATCCGGGTAAAAAAACATTTTATTCTCCCATCCTTCGCTTTTGCCAACGCCGTGTATAATACCCATTACACTTGTATTTTGCACTGCTTCCCAAGCCGGGTCGTCCGGTTGAATATCACAATAAGGTAACAGGTAGCCTTTATTGGCCAATAAAACATCCTGCACACCCCTTACATCAATTTGCTTTGGCTGAATATTGTTGGTAACACACTGTGCCGCTGCTATGCCCGCCGCCTGCCCGGTTAACAAAACAACGGGTTGCAAACGGGTGGTGCCATTGGCAATATTGCTTGCCGAAATGCCTTTTTCGCAAACAATTAAGCCATCAATATCCTTTGGTATAAGCGCCCCCAGCGGAACATTAAAAGCCGGTATTTTAGGAAAAGCAATGGCAGGCACTTTGCCAGGGTACTGGTTATGGTGATGGTCTACCGGGTAGTCGCCAACGGCTATACCAGTGCGGTACAGGGTATACCCGTACATGTTTTTTATATGGTTAATATTAAACCGGGTGATGCCCTTTACCCTGCGGCCCTCCCGGTTATAGGGTATATAAGCCATGCCGTTGTTTACCTCATCATCTGCCAGCCCAATATTTTTATAACCAAGTTTTGTTTGCAAAAAGTAAATAAAACCCAGTGTTTGGTTTTTAGCGTTGTTATAAGCATTTATACGGTCAATTGGTTTTAGTGTTGCAACGTTCAGGTAATAGTCGTTACCATGTATGGGCCAGTTAAGCATGTATTTTGGGTGCAGGGTATCTGTTGTGGTTAGCTTGCCGTAGTTTAATACCTGCCTGGTGTTAAGAGCGTAAGGCTTAGCAAAGCAGGGTGCATCGCTGGTGCTGCAATAGTATTTCTTCTCATCGTAACCGGCGGGTTGGGCAATGGTTTTGTCTGCCCCCGGCCCATAGTCTTTCAATACAGCCGCCCAAGTTAAATCCTGTATGATGTTTACCTTTTTTATCGCTTCTGCTTCTTTACTATATTCAGGTGCTTCCATGCCCAGGTTGTAACCCGCCCCCGCGCTGGCAAATACATCGCCCAGTTCGGTGGCATCTATTACAATATCTGCATAAACGGTAAGTGGTTCTCCTTTCTCATTAACAAAAGTGGCCCCTGTTACTTTGTTGCCCTGCTTAAGCGCTTTATCAAAATACCAGCCGTAGTACACGTGTAACTGTTTCTCGGCTGCGGCCCAGGCTTTAAAGATACTGTCGGCCACATGGGGTTCAAAACAGGTTTCGCTTACCCAGCCAGCCTCCAGGTTTTGCGTGCCGTAATGCTTGTACAAAGCATTGCGTAGCTGCTGCCACATGCCGCTGTGTAAAAGGGCATTGCCATCTGTACAGCTAACTGCTGCTGCTGTAAGCATGCCGCCCAGCATGTGGGTTTGCTCCACCACAACGGTGGGTACACCCTGCCGTGCGCATTGTATGGCCGCTGCGGTGCCACCAGTGGTACCACCCACCACCAGCACTTTGGTATGCAGCGTTTGCCCGGCAAAACCGGTTAACATTACAGCAGCACCAATAACACTAAGCAGGTATTTTAACATAACACAATTATTAGTAATTTATAAGTGGGTAACTGGCAGGCATAAAAAAAGGGCAGTTGCAAAATACTGTCCTTTTTTCAAAAAAATATATGCTGGTTAAAAAGGCAGGTCGTCTACCGGTTCGTGCATATCAGCCTGGTTTGCTACCGCATGCGCTGCGTTGCTGTAAGATGGAGAAGGGGCTGAGTATGAAGTACTGTGTTCGCCATTGCTGCCTTCGCCATTGCTCTTATTGCCTAACAGCTGTACGTTTGATATGCGCAGGCTTAATGCTGCTCCCTGTCTGCCATCCTGTGTTTGGTAAGTACGCACATCGGGGGTGCCTTCAACATACACCTGCGAGCCTTTTTTAAGGTAGGGAGTAATGCCGGTTTTATCCGTCCAGTATGCACATTCAACCCAAATAGTCCTGTCTTTTTGGTTACCCATACTATCCCTGAATTTTTCTGTATGTGCAACGCTGAAATTAATTACGTTTTTACCGTTTACTAAGTTTACTACGCAGTCTTTCCCCAAGTTGCCGATTACTTGTAGTTTGATCATATGACAAAGTTTTCGTTATAGAAACATAGCAATTTAATGAAAAAAATAAAACTGCCGTTATTTTTTCAGCAAAGTGGAAAATACCTTAACAAAATGGCCCTCAGCCTGTTTTCTGTTTACTTTTTGGGCCGGGATAAATAGTAAACAGGTATACCCACGGCTGTTATTACCACCCCAAGCAGCGAGTTGATAAGGGCCGTTTTGCCCTGCATGTAGTTACTTATGTCGGTGTACAGGGTGGCTGTTAAAAAGAAGGCAGTAAATGCTACAAACAACACTGTAATATAAGGGTAGCCCCATACTTTGTATGGCCTTTCGGCATGTTTCACTTTTATACGAAGGATGATAACGCCGAGGGCGCTGCTGCCATAAAAAAACCAGGTAACAAATATCAGCATACTGGTAAGTATATCGAAGGAGCCGCTTACAATAAGCACAATGGTCCAAATACAGTTTATCCATAAGGCATGGCCGGGCGTATTATACTTTGGCTGAAGCCTGCCGCTGCGTGCAAACCATTTGCTTTGCCCTGCCATGGCAAAGGTTACCCGTGCCATGGTTAAAATATTGCCATGCGTGGTGCCGGTAGTTGAAAGAATAACCAGCAAGGCTATAAGCGAACCGCCGGTTATGCCCCAGGCCACCGTGGCAGCGTCGGATGCTACAAAGGAGGAGCGGGCCATAGTATCAACAGGCAGCACATAAGCATACGCCAGGTAAATGGAGCAATAGATGGTTATAACCGAAAGCACGCCGATAAAAAGCCCCCGCGGAATATTTTTCTGTGGGTTTTTTACTTCGCCCGCTACGTAGGTAATGTAGTTCCAGCCCTCGTACCCCCAAAAAGCAGCGCCAAGGGCGGCTATATAAGCGCTGGCCATTGCCAGGCCGTGCGGCATAGTGGCGGATGGTGTTACAAGGTTGTGTATGCTGCCCCTGCCAGAAAAAAAGATGCCGCCTACCAGCAAGGCCATTGCTGCAATTTTTAATGCAGTAATCAAATTTTGCAGCAGGTTGCCAAACTGTATACTGCGGTAATTGATAAATGTAAAAAGTACCACCAGTAAAACGGTGAGTGCTTTAACGCCGATATTATCAAGCGGGTAAATATCGCCTGTAAAAGGTATGTGGAAGAAAACAGATTGCTCCACCAGTGGCGTAAAGCGCGGCAGGTGAACAAAATAATTGGTGTATTGCGAGCAAACATAGGCTATGGAAGCCACGCCCCCGGTATTAATAACCGTAAAGGCTGCCCAGCCGTATAAAAAAGCAAACCCATCGCCGTACATTTTTTTGAAGAAAACGTACTGGCCACCTGTTTCAGGGAACATAGCTGCTGGCTCTGCGTTGCTGAGCGCACCCGCCAGCGAAATAAAACCTGCCACCACCCAAACGCTTAGCTGCACCAGCGGCGAGCCTAATTGCCTGGCCATTAAGGCGGGCTTCATAAAAATGCCCGAGCCTATAATGGTGCCAATAACCATTAGTATGGTTGCGGTAAGGCCAAGCGTACGCTTAAAGCTACCGGTAATGCCGCTGTTGGTTACAGGCACTGTTTGGCTTGTGGTTGGTTTATCGGGCATTGGTTAGTATGTAGTTGGTATGTTTAATATGTTGTTTCGTACGTATGCTACTACCCCAAAAAAACAGGTTTCACTTTTAAGAAGGCACTTATGCGGTACCTGCCTGCAATAAATAAAACATCTACCCCATACTTTCGGCAATAAGCCTGTGAAAATGGTGTGTGCCTTTTTCGTGTTTAACGGAATACCGGCCATGCGAATAAAACCGCGAGCGGATGCCTTTTTGCACATTTTCAACCACTTCTTCATCCTCCATTTCCACGGTATCAAGCCCGCTGCCTGCGCCGGTGTTCAGCTTGCTTTCATCACTAACAAACGTAAGAAACGATACCTTGCATTCGCTTACGCCAACAGGCTGTACCAGGTTGAACGATAACCCCCAGGGGTAAAAATTAAACATCATGTTGGGGTACACCCAGTAATAATAAGCTGCAACATCTTTTCCGTAATCGGGGGAGGAGGGAGGCAGGTTAAAACAGCTATCCCCTTTTTTGCCGATGCCTAACTGAAGGTTGCAATATTTAAATATTTCGGTGGTGTATTCGCCAAAATCAAGCACCTGGTTAAGTCCTGCATGCACAAAGGGTATGTGAAAACCCTCCAGGTAGTTTTCGCAGTACAAGGCCCAGTTGGCTTTTACCGTATAATCGTTGCTCAGGTCTGGCCTGAACTGAAGCTTATCTACCGGAAACCAGTGCAGCCGCTGCATCATCTCCCCAAAAACTTCTTCTGGCGGCACGGAGGGGTTAAGGGAGGTAAACAGCAGGCTGCCCCATTTAAATAAAGGCAGCTTATGCAGGTTGTCTGCTTCTGTGGGAAAGTTTTCCACCTCTTTAAATTCGGGCATGGAAATAAACCTTCCATCCAAACCAAATAAGCGGCCATGATACTTGCAGCGTAGCTGATTTAGTTTGCACGGCTCGTAAACCATCAGGTTGCCCCGGTGGGTGCAAACATTGCTCATGCAGTGCAGGCTTTCGTCCTTGCCTTTGGTAAGCAGCAATGGCTCGTTTAAATACCCTTGCAAAAGGGTGAACGGGTATGCAGAAACGGTGTCGGTTATAAGGTTTGTACTGCCAATAAACTGCCACGAAGGGGCGAATATTTTTTCCTTTGATTCTTCAAAATATTGCTGGCTGGTGTAATATTCTGTATCCAATGTTTTGGCCCTTGCAATGTTTTCATCAATATAAAACCTTGGCATAAAATGCTTTTGCTAAAGATAGGGCAGAATACAGCAATATGCGCATGGCTAATTGAATGGTATGTGTGTATTTGTTGTAATTGTTGCTTTAACGCCAAAACGCTTCTGTGCTTTGCCTGTTGAATGTTGTTGCCGCTTTAGGTAGAGGAGGTTATACAAAACTAAAAATGCGAAAAACGGCATTTTTAAAGAAGCTGGTTTCGCCGCAGAAAAATCGTGTTTTGTCGCTAAAAAAAATTAAGCAGCCTGCTTTACAATAATATTACAGCTATTAAATGAGATGATGAAAAGTATTGTGCCCGCCTTTGTTTACATGATTACCCTGCCCATTTTTTGGGGCTGCGGGCAACAAAACAGCGGTGAACAAACCGGCGAACAACTTGCTAAAACACAATGTGCAAGCTGCCACATTTTTCCCGAACCGGCTTTGCTTGATAAACTTACCTGGCAAACAAAAGTGCTGCCTGCCATGGGTAAAAACTTTGGTATAGATTTTCTTAACGGTGCTTTTTACCCGATTATTTCTCATGGGGCGCAAGGCCAGGCTTCTGTAGGTATTGCATTTAATGATTGGGTTAAAATTGTTGACTACTACCAGGCCAACGCCCCCAAAGAGCTTGCCGCCCAAAACAGGCCACCTGTTACAGCGTTTACAACGCAGTTTGCCGCAAAGGAAGTGTTGATTGATAAGGGTTTTCCCTACGTGAGCTTTGTAAAAATTGATGGCGGTAACAAAAGGCTTTATGCCGCCAATGCAACCGATTCATCGTTAGTGGTGTACGATGCCGCTTTGCATAAAATGTCATCACAAAACATTCATGGGGTGCTGGTTGATATGAATTTTGAGGAGGATTTAAGCCTGCCAGGTTTACGTAAAGGAGCGTATACCAATATTGGTTACATAAACCCCAACGATGGAAGAACGGGCACCGCTGGCAATTACAGCATAACGCAGGATGGTAAGTTTGTGCAGGGTACAGACGTTGCCACAGCCCTGCCAAGGCCGGTGCAGGTTACCCCCTGCGACCTTGATAAAGACGGCAAAACCGATTACCTGGTTTGTGGTTTTGGCAATAAGGCGGGCGAATTTTATTGGATGAAAAATAAAGGCGATGGAAGCTTTGAGAAAAAATTGCTGTGGGCAATACCGGGTGCCATAAAAGCCTACGTAAAAGACTACAATAAGGATGGATTACCGGATATAATGGTGCTTTTTGCGCAGGCGGAAGAAGGCATTTACCTGTACACAAACAAGGGCAATGGCGAATTTGCTAGGAAAGACCTGCTGCGTTTTCCGCCGGTGTATGGCTCCTGCTATTTTGAGCTGGACGATTTTAACCACGATGGTTTTGAAGATATTTTATACTGTTCGGGCGACAATGCCGATTATTCTTCAAAGGAGTTAAAACCTTATCACGGGGTGTACATTTACCTAAACGATGGTAATTACAATTTTACACAATCCTATTTCTTCCCCATACATGGCTGCTACAAAGCCATTGCCAGGGATTTTGATAAAGATGGCGACCTGGATATTGCTGCTATTTCATTTTTTCCCGACAGGGTAAACCAGCCACAGGAATCTTTTGTTTACCTGGAGAACAAAGGCCGGTTTTTATACAACCCATATACCATACCCACTTACAGCAGCGGCAACTGGCTAACGCTTGATGCGGGTGACCTGGATGGCGATGGTTATGAAGACGTGGTGATTGGCGGCCTTGACATGGGGAGTGTTTCAGCAAACAGTAATGTGGGCCATAAAAACAAAGTGGCACTGCAGGTATTGTACAACCAGGGTGCAAAGCAAAAGGGCAAGTAGCGCTAAACATCTTTTGAAATGGAAAAAGCTTTATTGTGGGTGGAAAACCTTCCGTTTTTGGGATAATATTTGTTTTGATTAAAAATAGCCAGGTTTAAAATCGGCTTAAATTGTTGCTGTTTATTTACAAAGTTGGTAATCCTTCTGGCCAATTGTGCCGTTTATTATGCCAGCCGGTTGTTTTTATTTCATATAAAAATAACATTGCTTGTGTTAAGGCATAAATATTGCAGTAGTAAATCAAAATCATCAAAATGAAAAAGAACACCATTATCAAACGCCAAAGCAGGATTTCATTTTGTAAAGCAGTTATTCATTTTTTGGTGTATAACCAGCTGCCCCAGTCAATGAAGAATATACTGTAACCAGCAAAAATTGGTTTTTACATGGGTAGGTGGCTGTAGTTAAGGCTAAACAGTATGGCTACAATCCTGTATTTACTCTATCACAATCTTTCTTATACAATGGTTGCTTTCATCAGCCACAAGCAAAGCACCGGTTGATGATGTAACCATATAAATGGGCTGGTTAAACATTGCCCCGTCCGCCGGGCCATCACTGTAACCATTTACACCATTGCCAGCTATGGTGGTAACATCCCCGCCGGGTGTAATTCGTCTAATAACATTTTCAGCGCCGCATAAATACACATTGCCCGCCGTATCGGTGGTGATGCCTGTGGGGAATTGAAACCTGGCCTGGTAAAACCGCCCGTCGGTATAACCAAAGTTTCCATCACCTGCGTAAGTAAAAACGTCCCCCTGGGCATTCATTTTTCGTATTCTAAAATTTCCGGCATCAGCCACGTATATGTTGTTCCGGCTGTCAATAGTAAGCTGGCCCGGCATATTAAACAGTGCATTTTTGCCAATACCGTCTGCAAAACCCGCATTACCGCCTGCGACAGTGGTAACAATGCCATCCAGCGTTATATTTCTAACATTGTTATTACCTACATCAGTAACCAGCAAGTTGCCCGTACCGTCAATGGCAAGGCCATAAGGCAGGTTAAGCTCAGCATTTATGCCTTTGCCGTCAATATTGCCCATATTGCCATCACCCGCCAGGGTACTTACGGTATTGGTGTGTACATTTAGCAACCGTATACGTGTGCCGTCGGCAATAAACAGGTTATCGTTGGCGTCGCAAATCAATCCGTTCAATCCGTAAAATTCTGCATCTGGTGCAGGCCCATCCCTGTAACTTTTTATACCATTACCGGCAACGGTGGAAACCACACCTGAAGCTGAAATTTTACGTATCCGCCTGTTTCCGTTATCGGCAATAAAAATATCTCCCCGGGAGTTGATGGCAATACCCCTTGGTAAAAACAATAATGCCTCCGCGGCGGAACCATCCCTATAACCGGAATAGCCCTTGCCTGCAACGGTACTAACAGTAACGGTATACTGGTAGGTAAATGCGGGGCCATTTACCGTTTCGTTGTTTTTTTGCAGTGTAACGTAGCCGGTACCTGCCCCGGCAGGTACAACCGCTTGTATACTGTTTGCATTAACTGCCGTTACAATTGCGGGTTTGTTATTAAAAAAAACTTTTATGCCCAATGTGGAATTACCAAAATTAGCACCAGTAATGGTTACGGATGTACCCAATGTACCAGCGGCTGGTAAAATGCCCTCAATGCTAAAACTTGCTATGGGTGTTGCAGCTGGTTTTTTGCTGCAGCCAAAAAAGCAGCAGTAAAACAACAGGCTAAGCAGTGGTAATTTGTTTGGCATTGGTTTTACGTTGGTTAATGGCCTTATACTATCATTTACCAATACAGATAAAATTATAAAAAAGTTGCCTGTGCGCATATTTTAGTTAACTTGTTTGTATTTGTAACCCACACTTTTTTATATTTATACAACTTCAATTACTTGCAACAACCTCAATAACAACAATATGAGAAAATTTTTCGCTTTTTTGTTAGCATTTCAACTGGCTGCACCTTTATTGCACGCCCAGGACATTAAAGCCATAGAGGCCGATTTAGCCAAACGCATGGAAGGCAAAAGCGGTGTGCCTTATGGTAACAATGCTGCGGCGGGTAAATATTACACTATACGTGGGTTTAAAATGTACTGCGAGGTGTATGGTACAGGTAAACCATTGCTTATTATACATGGCAATGGCGGCTCAATAAACAATTTTGTTTACCAGATACCCTATTTTGCCCAAAAGTATAAAGTGATTATTGCCGACAGCCGCGCCCAGGGCAAATCTAAAGACGCAGCCGATTCTCTTACCTATGAAATGATGGCTGATGATTATGCGGCCCTGCTTGATGCCATGCACATTGACTCTGCCAATGTTATAGGCTGGAGCGATGGTGGCATAAATGCTTTGCTGCTGGCCATAAGGCACCCCGAAAAAGTAAAGAAGATGGCCATCACAGGGGCTAATTTAAGGCCGGATACCAGCGCCGTGTACACCGAAGTTTGGGATATGGTAAGGCCTGAGTACGAAAGCCTTAAACAAAAAAGCAGCCTGACTGAAAAGGAGAAAGCATCGTTTAAGTTACTGCGCCTTTTATGCGACCAGCCCCATATACCGTTAACAGACCTGAATAAAATAACAGCACCAGCATTGGTGATGGGCGGGGACCACGATGTAATAAAAATTGAGCATACCATGGAAATTTTTCACAATATACCAAGCGCTTATTTGTGGATATTTCCATCATCCGGCCATAGTACCCCTGTTGTTTATGCCAACGAGTTTAATAAAAAGGTTGATTATTTCTTCTCCACGTCTTACAGGGTAATAAACGGCGCTGGAAGGTTTTTTTAAAGGTGCTGTTACTTTTTGTTTTCAGTTGCGTTATATACCGGCTAAACCATTTAATAAAGGCATTTGTAACGGAATATGAAAGCTATTAATATAACGATAACGTATTTTAAAACGGGGTACCTGCTGCATATAATAACGCTGGTGGAACTGGTGTTGCTGTACGTTTTGTTATATGTTTTGCATGCTGGCCAATGGATGCTGGAGCGTGATACAGCACTGCGTTTTATGCTTTTATTGCCTTTATTATGGTCGCCCTTGTTTCCGCAACTGGATGCGCGCTCGCGTTACCAGGATTATAAAATGGCTATGGATTGTTTTTACCTGTATGGTTTTGACGAGAGGTTGGTGCGGCATTTTGCAAAGTCGCGCTGCCAGCGCGATGCTGTACTGGTGGCCGCTGCCAGGTTAGGTTTTGGCAATGCGTGCAGAAATTGTTTTGCCGCCTATGGCTACCGCTGGTACCATATTTTACCCGATATTGTTTTTGAAAAACCGTTTGTGTTGCTGTCGTGGGCTTTTTACCGGCATACATTTTTTGCCAAAACCTATCAACCTAAAAGAGCAGATGTTTTATTAAGTAACCACCCACCTGCCGGGCCTGTATTGCGGGCAAAGGCGGCATAAAGGGGCCTGTTTAACCAGGTATGGGCGTTACAGGCCAAACAACTCTTCCCGGTCTTTTTTAATGGTGCGCATCATTTCAGCATATCCCTGTTTTTTTGTAAACGCATTAACCGCATGTGCTATACGCTTTGTTTTTGTTTCATCTGTTTTGGCGCTGATTATCCATTTGGTAAAGTATAACTGGTGCGATTTTGCCAGCGTTTTGTAAAAAGCAAGAGCCTCTGGTTCATCTAACATACATTCCATTAATTCGGCAGGTGGTTCTATCTCACCAGGGTCAACTTCAATAGTTACTGTAACAACTGCCCCCTTGTTTTTTTTAATGCCTTTACGCATTTCGGCGTTTATGGCCATAATAAAACGGCCATCACCCATGGGCATCAATGCTACGCGGCTTATAGGGTAATCATCTAGTTTGCCCTTAACGCGAAAGCTTTTTTTGTTGCCCGGTTTTAGCTGTTGTGCGGCTTCTTCCGTAATAGCAATGTATGTCCACCCTGTTTTTTCGCCTTGCTGCGCAAATTGTAACAGGGTTGTCTTAAAACATATCACTTTATTTAAAATATGCATTTAATTTTAATGCTTGCAATATACCTTACCAGGTTTACTACAATTGTTGCAGGTAAATTAGGATATTTTAAGGATGTTTAATTGGTGGCTTCATAAAAAATGTTTTTGATTGGATAAAACTTTCCGCACATGAGTCCCGAGTACCTTAGGAAAAACATAAAAGACTTGTTTGCTGTACAACAGGCTATTGATGTAAATATTATTATGTCTGTAACAAACAAAAAAGGCATTATTATGGCCGTTAATAAAAAATTTTGCGAGGTATCGCAGTACGAGGAGAGCGAACTGGTAGGCAAAAGCCACAACGTTATTAATTCTGGCTGGCACAACAAATCCTTTTTTACTGAGATGTGGAAAGTAATGCATGAAGGAAAAACCTGGCACGGCGAAATAAAGAACAAGGCTAAAGATGGCTCGTACTACTGGGTTGATACTGTTATTGTACCGGTTTTTGATAAAGCTGGGCAAATTCAGCAATATCTTTCGCTACGGGTGGTAATTACCGATAAAAAGGAAGCTGAAGCCGCCCTTACATCTGCAGTTTTTACAGTGTCGCACCAAATACGGCACCCATTGGTAAATATGCAAGGGTTAGTTGCTAATTGTTCTAACGAAAATGCTTCAACAGAGGAAATTAAACAATCATGTGATTTGATGAAACATGAGCTGGATAAAATGGATGCATTAACCAGGCAAATGGCAAAAGACCTTCACGAATATAAAATGCGGCTTAAGTTCAAGCCTGATTGAGACAATACAGCACTCTTTACCCATCTTTTTATAGCCGCAACCTTATGTTTGCTTTATTAAGCAGTGCGGCAATGCCCATTACCGCAACCGCAAAAAAAGCAGACCATGCAATGCCCATCAGCCCCCTGTCAATATTTTGCGAAATCAACTGTATGCCAAACAGGCTGGTTAAATAATAAATAACATCTGGTATAATATAAGTAAGCAAAGGGTTTGCAGCAGCCGGTTTAAAAAAGCTTGTCCATCCCTGTATTTTCTTAATGTCAATCAGCCAATACAAAAAAGCAAAAATAAGCGTGCTGAAACCGGCGCTGTACAGGCACCAGGTAGGGGTTGCATAAATTTTTGAAATTTTGTAATACGGCCTTAAAAAATACCCGGCTGTAAACAATATAGCGGCAAATGCAAATGCCTTTACAAACCTTTGCTGTACTGCAAGGGGTTTGTTTTCATCAAAAAATATAAGGCTGGTTATAATGCCGCATAAAACAATAAGTGTGTGGGCTGCATTGCCACTTTGTGCAGTTATAAAATGCAGGTAGCTGCTTTGCTGTAGGGCAGGCTGCTTGCCAACCGCATACCAGGCTATACAAAATGCCCCTGCACCCATAAGCCAATACATGTTACCTTTAAAAAGCTGGTAAAAAAGGCATGCAAACAGGTAAGCCCAGCCAATTAGCCCTAAAATACCCCACCAGCGTGGTGTAATAAAACCGCCCTCTTTTGTTCTGTAAACCAGGGCAAGTACAAGCAACGCAATAAAGCCTGATGCTTTTAAAATGGTAACAACGGTTTTGCTTGTTTTGTAATACACTTTCCATATTACAACAACGGCTGCTAAAAACAGCAGCGCCCAAAGGCTTATAGGCAACCCCATGGCCTGCTCATTATAATCACCTTCTGCATTTACCATAAAAACACCCAATATCAGCAGCCCCAGCGTACGAAAGAGGATATGCTTTTGCAATTGTATAAAGCTGTCGCCCTTTGCCAGCCTGCTGTTAACAGCAAATGGTATCGACATGCCCACAATAAACAAAAAGGAGGGAAACACGGCATCAACAAACGTCATTCCGTCTTCATCGGCATGCATGTGTTTCATCCAGCCCGGTATATCTCCTGCCCCGGCAAGCTCATTCACAAATATCATTACCAGTATAGTAATGCCGCGCAGGGCATCAATAGATAGTATGCGTTGCGTGCTAAGCTTATTATATTGCATTTGACAGTTATTTTAATAGCAGAATAGTATTAGCTGGTTTAATTTTAAGCGCTTAATGTATTGTAAAACTAAATATATATGAAATTGAGATACGCCCTGTCGCTTACCCTGTTTATTTTGGTGGCAACTTTTTTTATGAGTGCTTTTATGCCAGCGGTAAAACTGCAAAAACAACCTGTGGGCAGGCACCAGGTTATTATAGGCTATGTTGGCGGTTACAGGGGTACTATTAATACAGATACTATTGATGTAACACGCCTTACACATATTAACTACGCTTTTGTAGATGTAAAAAACAACAGGGCCTGGCTGCATAACGGCAAAACCGATGATATTAATTTAAAAAAGCTGGTGGCGCTTAAGAAGCGCAACCCGTCGCTTAAAATAATTATTTCCATAGGGGGATGGACGTGGAGCAAACATTTTTCTGATGCGGTGCTTACCGATACTTCCACCAAAAACTTTGCAGAAAGCGCTGTTGCTGTTGCGGCAAAATACGGGCTGGATGGTGTTGATATTGACTGGGAATACCCCGGCATGCAGGGCGACAGCAATGTTTACAGGCCAGAGGACAAGCAAGGCTACACCAGGCTTTTTAAGTATTTGCGCCAGGGTTTTGACAGCTTGCATAAAATTACCGGCAACCAGTATTACGTTACTACAGCCGTTGGTGCTTCGCAGGAATTTATAAATCATACTGAAATGGACAAGGTGCAGCAGTACACCGATTTTATAAACCTTATGACGTACGATTTTACCGATGGCGATGATACGGTGGCCATACACCATACCAACTTGTTTGCTTCTGCAACGTATCCGGCAGGCAGGCTTAGGTCTTCGGATATTTGTACGAAGGAGTTTTTGGCGGCGGGCGTACCGGCTGAAAAACTGGTGATGGGGGTTGCTTTTTATGGCCACGCTATGCAAATGCGCACGGCTGATGCAAACGGCCTTAACCAGAAAGCAGTAAAAGCCGTGCGGGTTGGCGGGTACAGTTTTATACATGACAGCCTGGTGAATAAAAGAGGGTATACCCGTTATTGGGATAGTGCTGCACAAGCCCCCTGGCTTTTTAATGCGGATAGAAAGATATTTATTACTTACGATGATGAGGCTTCCATAAAGGCTAAATGTGATTATGTAAAACAGCACGGGCTTGGTGGAGCAATGTTTTGGGAGTATTTTGAAGATAAAAAGGAGTATTTGCTTAAAACACTTGCTGATAACCTGGATTATAAATAAAAACAGCAATTTATTTATTAAAAGCTGCATTGGCTTGTATGGGCATGTGGCATTGAGTTGCAGGTTTAATATATAATAAATTATAACTGTGTTTAATATAAGTTAACAAAGAATTTAAATATAACTGCAGTTTATTGGGTTTAACAGACTATAT